>JAFAFY010000051.1 GCA_023423235.1 Pseudomonadota bacterium | reverse complement strand
GCCTGGTAGCGCGCGCGGGCCTGCCAGGCGGCGCGCAGGTGCGCGCGGCTGGCGACCAGCAACGCGGCATCGTCGGCCGGCAGGGGCGCCGTTGCCCGGCAGGCGGTATCGATCGCGCCCGCGTCGTTCACGTCCGCGTCGGCCATGCCCTGCGCGAAGAGCCCGTCGTCCATCAGGCCGGCCTCGATCGCGGCGTCGACGTCGTCGGCGCGCAACAGCGCTGCGATCGCACGCAGTCGCGCGATCCGGGCGCCTGCGTCGGTGGCCTGGCCCGGCATCGGCTCAGCGCCCGGTGAACGCCGGCTTGCGGCGTGCGAGGAAGGCGGACGTGCCTTCGCGCATGTCGTCGGTGGCGAACATCAGGCCGAACTGCGCCGCCTCGTACTCCAGGCCTTCGCCGATCGCGCATTCGCCGCCGACGTTGACGCAGTCCAGGATGCCGCGCAGCGCCAGCGGCGCCGCGTTGGCCAGTTGCCCGGCCAGCGCAAAGGTCTCGGTTTCCAGCTCGGCCGCAGGTACCACGCGGTTGACGATGCCCAGCGCCAGCGCGCGCGCCGCGTCGACCGGCGCGCCGGTCAGGCACAGTTCCAAGGTCGCCGCGCGCCCGGCCAGGCGCAGCAGTCGCTGGCTGCCGCCAAAGCCCGGGATCAGGCCCAGGCTGATTTCCGGCTGGCCCAGCCTGGCGGTGTCGGCGGCGATCCGCAGGTGGCAGCTCATCGCCAGCTCCAGCCCGCCACCCAGCGCGAAGCCGTTGACCATCGCGATCACCGGCTTGGGCAGGGTTTCCACGCGCCGCATCATGCGGGTGCCACGCAGCGAGAAGTCGCGACCCTCGGCCGGGCGCAGCGCGGCCATCTCGGCGATGTCGGCGCCGGCCACGAAGGCCTTGGGGCCAGCCCCGGTCAGCACCACCACGCGCACCGCGGTATCGGCCGCGGCGGCGTCGAAGGCGGCGTGCAGGGCGTCGAGGGTCGCCGAATCGAGGGCGTTCAGCTTGTCGGGGCGGTTGACGGTGATCACCCGGACCGCGTCGCGGTCGGTCACCAGCAGGGAGGTGTCTGTCATGGGGAATCCGGCGGTTGCAGGCGCCGTCCGGGAACTTGCCGGCCGGCGCGCGGTCATTGAATGGCGTCAGTGGCGGTTAAGCGCCGCGGCCGTTATCCTAGCCTGTCTGGATGGGGCGGTTCGACCGCCCCTTGTCGCGAACAGGCGATACCAAAACGCAATCTGACCCAGCGGAGATCCACCGAATGAAGTTTCGTTTTATCGCGGCCGCCATCGCGGCCATTTCGTTCAGCGGCGCAGCGCTTGCGCAGCAGCAGGCTGCCCCGGCGGCGTCGGCGAACGACCGGACGACGCTGAGCTACGCGCTGGGTTTCGATCTGGGCAACCGTCTGGCGGAAACCGGTGAGTCGGTCGACGTCAACACCATCATCCGCGGCCTGCAGGACGGCCACAGCCGCAAGGACCCGGCCTACACCGCCGAGCAGATGGGCGCGGCCTACAACGGCTTCCAGCAGCGCATGCAGCAGAAGATCGTCGCCGAGCGTCGCGCGGCGCTGACCGAGAACGAAGGCAAGGCGTCGAGCTTCCTGGCCGAATACCGCGCCCGTGAAGGCGTGGTGTCCCTGCCCAGCGGCGTGATGTACCGCGTGGTCGAGGCCGGCGCCGGCGCCAAGCCGACCGCCAACAGCCAGGTCGAGATCGCCTACCAGGCGCTGATCGTCCCGGCGGGCATCGGCCTGAGCGCCGACGACAAGACCGCGCCGTTCCGCGTCTCCGAGGCCCCGATCGCCGGCCTGCGCGAAGTGCTGCCGCTGATCCCGCTCAATGGCGTGTACGAGATCGTGCTGCCGCCGGGCCAGTTCGCCTCGGGCGAGAATGCCCAGGAAATCGCCCGCCAGCCGGTCGGCGTGATGGTCAAGCTGCTCAGCGTCAACTGATCCACGCCACCGCCACGGGGTGCATCGCGTCCCTGGCTGTTTCCCGCTGCGCCGACGTGCCCGTGCACGTCGGCGCAGTCGTTTCTGCGGCGGGGTCCGCAAACGCCGCGTTGCCGTCGCTGGACGCGGGACCGCGCGCTAGAATCCGGGGTATGGATCTTCCCCCGCGCGCCATGCCGACGCCCTGCATCGGCGTCTGCACGCTCGACGCAGCCGGGTACTGCCATGGCTGCCTGCGTACCAGCATCGAGATCGCGCGCTGGTGCGCGATGGGCGATGCCGAGCGCGATCACCTGATGGACGTGGTGCTGCCGGCGCGCGAGGCGACGCGGACATGATCCGCGACGACATCGCCCGCGATGGCATGCCCCGTGACGATCTGCCCCAGGACGGTCTGCTCCAGGGCGGTCTGCTCCAGGGTGGTCTGCTCCAGGGCGGTCTGCTCCAGGGCGGCGCGCGCGCAGATGACGCGGTTCGCCACCCGGTGACCCAGGGCGATGCGCTCCAGGATGACGCGCGCCAGCCGTTGTTGCTGCAGGCGGCATCCGCCGCCCGCGACCTGCAGCGCGTGCTGCATCCGCTCGACGGTGTGCCCAGTGCGCGTGGCTGGAACCTCGATGAACTCGATGGCCTGCTCGCGCCCGGTGCCAGATTGCGCGAGGCCGCGGTGCTGGTCGGCCTGGTCGAGCGCAAGGACGGCCTGCAGGCGCTGCTGACGCGGCGTACCGATACCCTGCGCCATCACGCCGGGCAGGTGAGTTTTCCCGGCGGCCGGGTCGAACCCGGCGATGGCGGTCCGCTGGCTGCGGCACTGCGCGAGGCACACGAGGAAATCGGCCTGCTGCCGGCGCAGTCGCAGCCGCTGGGGTTCCTCGATCCGCTGGCCACGCTGACGGGGTTTCGCGTGGTGCCGGTGGTGGCGATGCTGGACCCGCAGTTCCATCCGGTCCCAGAGCCCGGCGAGGTGGCCGAGGTGTTCGAGGCGCCGCTGGCGTTCCTGATGGCGCCGGAGAAGCTGCGCCGGGTCGATGTCGAGTTCGACGGCCGCGTGCGCCACGTGCTCGAGTACGAGACCTGGTCCGATGCTCCGGCCAATCGCATCTGGGGCGTCACCGCCTCGATCCTGCTCAACCTGCGCCAGCACCTGGCGCGGCTGTGAGCATGGCGCCGCAGATGCCCGACTCGCCGCCATGGACCACGCTGGTCGAGGCCAGCGCACTGGCGGCAGCGATCGCGCATGGCGCCGCGCTGCGCATCATCGATTGCCGGTTCTCGCTCGCGGCCAGCCGGAGCGCCAGCGATGCGGGCGAGGCTGCATGGCGCGCGGCGCACCTGCCGGGCGCGGTGTACGCGCATCTCGACCGCGACCTCTCGGGTCCGCATGCGCCGGGCCTCGGCCGGCATCCGTGGCCGTCGCCGACGGCGTTCGCAGCCACGCTGGCGCGTTGGGGCATCACGGCCGATACCCAGGTGGTCGCCTACGACGACGGCGACGGCGCATTCGCCGCGCGGCTGTGGTGGCTGCTGCGCTGCTTCGGCCATGCACGGGTGGCGGTGCTCGATGGTGGCTGGGCGCGCTGGACCGCGCTCGGCCTGCCGACCACGGCGCAGGTCGACGCGTACGCACCGGTTGTGGTCTACGGCGGATTCGATGCCGCCCGTCTGCTGCACGACGCCGGCGCGGTGCAGCGCCACCTCGATACCGGCGGCCTGCTGCTCGACGCGCGCGCGTCGGCGCGTTTCCGCGGCGAGGTCGAGCCGATCGATCCGCGTGCCGGCCATGTGCCCGGCGCGCGCAACCGGCCCTATGCCGACAACCTGCAGGCAGGTGGCTTCAAGCCGGCGACGGTGCTGGCCGAAGAGTTCGGTGCGCTGCTCGGCGGCCGCGCCGCCAGCGATGTCGTCGCGATGTGCGGCTCGGGCGTGACCGCCTGCCATCACCTGCTGGCGATGGCACATGCCGGTCTCGAAGGTGCGCGCCTGTACACCGGTTCGTGGAGCGGCTGGATCGAGGATCCACGCAGTCCACTCGCCACCGGCGAAGGCTGAGGCTGCCGCCGCGTCGCCGCGCGGGCGCGGCGCAACACTGATTTCCGGAGTGGGGATGCCGCCTGCATCATGCCCGGGCTATCGTCGGGCATGCCCAACGCCGAGACTGCGATGCGCCGATTCCCGATCGTCTTCGCCCTGTCGATGGGCCTGGTGCTGCCAGGCTGCGGCGGTGCCGATGCCGATGCCGATGCCGATGTCACAAGCGATGCGCCCGCCGCAGCCGCGGCCCAGGCGGGCGTCCAGGCCGGGCCGGATTTCACGGCCGACACCCTGGCCTGGCGGCAGCAGCGCGAGGCGCGCCTGCGGGAACCCGATGGCTGGTTCAGCTTCGCCGGCTCGGGGCAGTTGTCCACTGGGCGGCACACGGTCGGCAGCGCCGCGGGCAACACCATCCGGTTGCCGGGCGGGCCCGATGCCTGGGGCGTGCTGACGCTGGCCAAGGACGGCACGCTGACCTTCGCACCGGTGCCCGGCAGCGGCGTGGCGATCGATGGTCAGGCGGATGCGTCCGCGGCGACGGTGCTGCAGACCCAGCTTGCGGAAGGCGGCCCGACCAACGTCCGCTTCGGACAGACGCGTTTCTATGTGGTCCAGACCGGGGACGTGCATGGCTGGCGTTTCCGCGACAGCAATTCGCCCGCGCTGCAGGCGTTCGCCGGGCTGGACTGGTTCCCGGCCGATCCGCAGTGGCGCATCGAGGCCGAATGGGTGCCCTTCGATCCGCCGCAGACGCTGGATCTGGTCAGTTCGATCGGCACTCCCGAGCAGGGCCGATCGCCGGGCAAGGCGGTGTTCGAGCGCGAGGGCCGGCAGTACACGCTGCAGCCGATCCTCGAGGAAGGCGGCGACACCCTGTTCTTCATCTTCGCCGACCGCACCAGCGGCCAGCAGACCTATGGCGGCGCGCGTTTCCTCTACGCCGCGCTTCCGGTCGACGGCCGGGTCGTGCTCGATTTCAACCGCGCACAGAATCCGCCGTGTGCATTGACGCCGCATGTGGTGTGCCCGATGGCGCCGCCGCAGAACCGGCTGGACCTGCTGGTCGAAGCCGGCGAGAAGACCTACGTCGACCCGGCCGGCGCGCACTGACCGGCAAGCGTCGATCCATCGCGACATCTTCCGGCCTGTCGCTGTGCATGGCGCTGCGGTGGCGGCTGTCGGCCGGCGACATGCGGCGCAGGGTCGATGCCCCTACAATCGGAGTCGTGGCCGTGCCGTTGGCGTGGTCGCATCCCGACCGCGGCCGACGCCGCGACCGGCGATGATGGGGAGCACCCGCGGCGAGGTCCTGCGGGTTTCGCATTGCCGGTCCGCGCGCGGCCGACCGTTTCCGGCGGTTCCGGAGCCCATCCGTATGTGCCCCCGCGGGCCAGCCCCTGCGCAGGAACCTCCAGATGCGTGCAAAGCCAGCACCTCCCGTCAACGCGAGTCGCTCCTCGCCCGGCAACGCCGACATGGCTGACATCGACATCGCCTGGCATACGCTGCCGACCGATGCGGTGCTGGCCCGCCTGCAGGTTGGCGCTGAAGGGCTCGACAGCGACGAGGCCACGCGCCGCCGCGCGCGCTACGGCGACAACGAACTGCCGGCCGGCAAGCCGCGGCCGGCCTGGCTGCGGTTCCTCGCGCATTTCAACAACGCGCTGATCCTGTTCCTGGCCGCGGCCTCGGTCGCCGCGCTGGCGCTGGGCCATTACATCGATGCCGCGGTGATCCTGCTGGTGATCGTGGTCAATGCGATCGTCGGTTTCGTCCAGGAAGGCCGCGCCGAGCAGGCGCTGGCCCAGCTGCAGTCGATGCTGGCGCCCAATGCGCGCGTGCTGCGCGACGGCAAGCGCCAGGTGCTGCCGGTGGTCGGGCTGGTGCCCGGCGACATCGTGACCCTGGAAGCCGGCGATCGCGTGCCGGCCGACCTGCGCCTGCTGCGTGCGCGCGGCCTGCTGATCGACGAGGCGGCGCTGACCGGCGAATCGGTCGCCGCCGGCAAGACCGACGCCGCGGTGGCCGCGGACGCCGCGCTGGGCGATCGCATCGGCATGGCCTATTCGGGCACCCTGGTGGCCGCGGGCCAGGCGACCGGCGTGGTCGTGGGCACCGGCGCCGCCACCGAGATGGGGCGCATCAGTACGCTGCTGCAGTCGGTGACCGCGCTGACCACGCCGCTGCTGCGCCAGATCAATGCCTTCGGCCGCCGCTTCACCTTCGTGGCGATCGGCGCGGCGGCAGTGCTGTTCGTGTTCGCGGTCCTGCTGCGCGGCTACGACTGGGTGGACGCGCTGATGGTGGTGGTCGCGCTCGCGGTGGGCGTGGTCCCGGAAGGCCTGCCGGCGGTGATCACCATCACTCTGGCGATCGGCGTGCGCCGCATGGCCGCGCGCAACGCCATCGTGCGCCGGTTGCCGGCGGTGGAGACGCTGGGCGCGACGACGACGATCTGCTCCGACAAGACCGGCACCCTGACCCGCAACGAGATGACCGCGCGGCGGCTGGTCACCGGTGCCAGCGTGGTCGAGGCCGAGGGCGCCGGCTATGTGCCGGTCGGCGGCCTGCGCACGTTGGCTGGGGACAGCGACGGCGATGCCGCGCAGCGCCTGCTGGTGGTCGATGGCCTGCTGTGCAACGACGCCAGCCTGCGCGAGACCGGCGGCGAGTGGGTGGTCGATGGCGACCCGATGGATGGCGCGCTGCTGGCGCTCGCGGCCAAGGCCGGGCTGGAAAGCCTGGATATCGCCGCCGCGCATCCGCGCCTGGACGAGGTGCCGTTCGACGCCCAGCACCGCTTCATGGCCACGCTGCACCGCGACGGCGCCGGCGCGCTGGTGTGCGTCAAGGGTGCGCCGGAGCAGGTGCTGGCGCTGAGCACCGGGCAGGTCGACGCCAGTGGCCGGGTGGTCGCGCTGGATCGCGACCACTGGGACCGCGCGATCGCCGAGGCCGGCGCTGAGGGTCAGCGCGTGCTCGGATTCGCCGTGCGTCACCTGGACGCGGTGCCGGGCGACTTCGGACTGGATGCCGTCGGTGGGCTGGCGTTCGTCGGCGTCATCGGCTTCATCGACCCGCCACGCGACGAAGCGGTGGCGGCGGTCGCCGACTGCCATTCGGCCGGCATCGCGGTGAAGATGATCACCGGCGACCATGCCGCGACCGCGTCGGCGATCGCGCGCCAGCTGGGTATCGCGCGCAATCCGCAGGTGGTCACCGGCCAGCAGCTCGAATCGGTCGGCGACGCCGAGCTGCCCGCGCTCGCGCTGGACACCGATGTGTTCGCGCGCACCAGTCCCGAGCACAAGCTGCGCATCGTGCGCGCGCTGCAGTCGCGCGGGCAGACGGTGGCGATGACCGGCGATGGCGTCAACGACGCGCCGTCGCTGAAGCAGGCCGATGTCGGCATCGCCATGGGCAACAAGGGCACCGAGGCGGCCAAAGAGGCCTCGCAGATGGTGCTGGCCGACGACAACTTCGCCTCGATCGTCGCCGCGGTGCGCGAGGGGCGCGCGGTCTACGACAACATCCGCAAGGTCATCGCCTGGACCATCCCGACCAATGGTGGCGAGGCGCTGGCGATCGTCGCGGCGATCGCGCTGGGCCTGACCCTGCCGATGACCCCGGCGCAGATCCTGTGGATCAACATGGTGCTGACCATCACCCTGGGCCTGGTGCTGGCGTTCGAGCCGGCCGAGCCCGGCCTGATGCAGCGCCCGCCACGACGCCCCGATGCGCCGCTGGTCTCGCCGTTCATGCTGTGGCGGATCGTGTTCGTCTCGCTGCTGTTCACCGCCGGCGCGTTCGGCGTGTTCTTCTGGTCGCTCGCGCGCCACGGCGGCGACGTCGCGCTGGCGCGGACCATGGTGGTCAACGTCATCTGCGTGATGGAGATCTTCTATCTCTTCAGCGTGCGCTACCTGCAGATGACCTCGTTCACCCTCCGCGGCCTGCGCGGCACGCCGCAGGTGTTCTGGGCGCTGGGCGGCGTGATCGTCGGCCAGCTGGCTTTCACCTATCTGCCGTGGATGCAGCGGGTGTTCGACACCCGCGCGGTGCCGCTGCTCGATGGCGTGGTGATCGTGCTGGTGGGCGTGGCGATGATGACGGTGCTGGAAGTCGAGAAGGGCCTGCTGCGCCGGTTGGGCTGGTTCGAGGAACTGCAGCGCACCGCGCCTGCGCCACCGGCCGGGCATTGACGCCTGCGCATGGCGGGGCGCTGCGCCGCCATGGTGCAGCGGTCGTCGGTGCGGGTGGAAAACCGGGACGTGCCCCGCCTGCGCCGGCGCGCCGTCAGCGCTGCAGCCGCGCGACCAGTGCCTGCAGTGCGTTGCGGGTGTCGGGGTCGCGCCAGGTGGCGATGAAGCGGTCGACGTCGATCCATTTCGGCGCCATCGCCTCGCGCAGGTCGGTGCGCGCGATCGCGCGGGTCGCCAGCATCGGCTGGCGCGGCAGGCGCAGCAGCGTCTCCAGCCATGCGTGTGCGTCCGCGACGACAGCGGCGGGCGTGGCCAGGGCATCGACCAGGCCGATGCGCAGCGCCTCGGCGGCGTCGACCATCGCGCCGCAGACCAGCAGGCGTTCGGCCTGGCGCGGACCCACGGCACGGCGCAGCAGGCGCTGGATGCCTTCGGGCGCGACCAGGCCCACCTGGACCTCGTTGAGGCCGATGACGAACGCGCCCTCGGCCATCACCCGGTAGTCGCAGCACAGCGCCAGCACGCAGCCGCCGGCCGGCGCGTGCCCGGTGATCGCGACCGCCACGGGCATCGGCGCGGCGGCGATCGCACGGGCCAGGTCCAGGAACGCCACCCAGGCCGCGCGCACGTCGGCATCGTCGCCCAGCGACAGCAGGTAGGGCACGTCGAGGCCGCCGGAGAAGATGCCCGGCGCGCCCGACAGCACCACGCCGCCGACGCCGTCATCCGCGGCCTGCGCCAGTGCCGCCTGCAACCCGGCGCACAGCGCCGGATCCAGCGCGTTTGCGGGTGGGCGCGCGAGTTTCAGTTCGCGGATGTCGCCGTGGTCGATGCGTTCGATGTGCGCGTGCGGCATGGCGGGCTCCGGGCGGAAGGCGGGCGTGCGGATTGTCAGACGGTGTCGGGTTGCGCCGCATGGCGGCGCACGGTGTCGGGCAATGGCGTGGGCCGGCCGCTGGCGCGGTCGATCCACACAATCACCACGTGGCCGTCGGCATGCAGCGTGGCGCCGTCGTCGGAGACGATGCGGTGGCCGAGGGTCACGCTGGAGGTGCCGATGCGATCGGCCAGCAGCTCCACCACCACCTTGGCCGGGTAGGGGATCGGAATGCGGTAGTTCATCTGCACCGCGGCCAACAGCGGCGCGGTCTCGTCGGTCACCCAGGCCTCGCCCAGGGAGTCGAACCAGCGGATCCGTGCCTCCTCCAGATAGGTCATGAAATTGGAATTGTTGACGTGGTTGAACGCGTCGAGGTCGCGCCAGCGCAGTTCGATCGGGACGCGGATCAACACCTTCGATGGACTCATGCCTTCTTCCCCTTCGGGCTTGCCTTGGTTTTCTTCGGTGCGGACCTGGCCAGTTCCGCCCGCGCCTTCGCATCGGCCTCTGCCGCCTTCGTCGACGCGCCCTTGCGTGGCAGCGGCTTGGGGAAATGCGTGACGGACTTGCGCGCCATCTTGCGTTCCGGTTTCGGCGCCGCCGGTTCCGGCAGCGTGGCGTCGAGCAGGCGCGCGAGGAACTGGCCGGTATGCGAGTGCGGCACGGCCGCGACCTGTTCGGGCGTGCCCTCGGCGATGATCTGGCCGCCGCGGTGGCCGCCCTCGGGGCCGAGGTCGATCACCCAGTCGGCGGTCTTGATGACGTCGAGGTTGTGCTCGATCACCACCACCGTGTTGCCCTCGTCGCGCAGCTTGTGCAGCACGGCCAGCAGGTGCTCGATGTCGTGGAAATGCAGGCCGGTGGTCGGCTCGTCGAGGATGTAGAGCGTGCGCCCGGTGTCGCGGCGCGAGAGTTCCTTCGAGAGTTTGACGCGCTGCGCCTCGCCGCCCGACAGGGTGGTCGCGCTCTGGCCGAGCTTGATGTAGCTCAGGCCGACGTCGATCAGGGTTTCGAGCTTGCGCGCGATCGGCGGCAGGTTCTCGAACAGGTCCAGCGCGTCCTCGACCGTCATTTCCAGCACGTCGTGGATGCTGTGGCCCTTGTAGAGGATCTCCAGCGTCTCGCGGTTGTAGCGCTTGCCGTGGCAGACGTCGCAGGGCACGTAGACGTCGGGCAGGAAATGCATCTCCACCTTCAGCAGGCCGTCGCCCTGGCAGGCCTCGCAGCGGCCGCCGCGCACGTTGAAGCTGAAGCGCCCGGGCGAATAGCCGCGCGCGCGCGCCTCGGGCACCTGGGCGAACAGCTCGCGCAGCGGCGTGAACAGGCCGGTGTAGGTCGCCGGGTTGGAGCGCGGCGTGCGCCCGATCGGCGACTGGTCGATGTCGACCACCTTGTCGAACAGGTCCAGGCCCTGGATCTCGCGGAACGGCGCCGGCTTGTGGGAGGCGCCGTTGATCTCGTTGGCCGCCAGCGAATGCAGGGTGTCGTTGATCAGGGTCGACTTGCCCGAGCCCGAGACGCCGGTGATGGCGGTGAACAGCCCCGAGGGAATGGTCAGGTCGACGTTCTTGAGGTTGTTGCCCGAGGCGCCGAGCAGCCGCAACTGCATCTTCGGGTTGGGCTTGTGGCGCTTGGCCGGAATCTCGATGCGCTTGCGGCCGCTGAGGTACTGGCCGGTCAGCGAGCGTGGGGCTTTCAGCACGTCCTCGTAGTTGCCCTCGGCCACGACTTCGCCGCCGTGCACGCCCGCGCCGGGGCCGATGTCGACGATATGGTCGGCCAAGCGGATCGCGTCCTCGTCGTGCTCGACCACGATCACCGTGTTGCCGAGGTCGCGCAGGCGCGTCAGCGTGCCCAGGAGGCGCTCGTTGTCGCGCTGGTGCAGGCCGATCGACGGCTCGTCGAGCACGTACATCACCCCGACCAGGCCGGCGCCGATCTGCGAGGCCAGGCGGATGCGCTGGGCCTCGCCGCCCGAGAGCGTGTCGGCCTTGCGTTCCAGCGTGAGGTAATCCAGGCCGACATCGACCAGGAAGCGCAGGCGCTCGGCGATCTCCTTGACGATCTTGCTGGCGATCTCCCCGCGCCAGCCGGGCAGGTCCATCGCCGCGAAGAACGCCAGCGCCTCGTCGATGGGCAGCACCACCAGCGATTCGATCGCGTGGTCGGCGACGAACACGTTTCGCGCGGCGCGGTTGAGCCGCGAACCTTCGCAGGTCGGGCAGGGGCGCTGGCTGATGTACTTCGACAGTTCCTCGCGCACCGCCGACGATTCCGTCTCGCGGTAGCGACGCTCCAGGTTGGGCACGATGCCCTCGAAACGGTGCTTGCGCTGGGTGCGCGCGCCCGAATCGGTGATGTAGGTGAAGGTCAGGGTCTCGTCGCCGCTGCCGAACAGCACCGCGTCGCGCGAGGCTTGCGGCAGGTCCTGCCATGGCGTGTCGACATCGAAGCCGTAATGCCGGGCCAGCGACTGGATCAGCTGGAAGTAATAGGCGTTGCGGCGGTCCCAGCCGCGTACCGCCCCGGCCGCCAGCGACAGCTCGGGGTGCACCACCACGCGGTCGGGATCGAAGAACTCGCTCACGCCCAGGCCGTCGCAGGTGGGGCAGGCGCCGACCGGCGAGTTGAACGAGAACAGCCTCGGCTCCAGCGCCGGCAGCGCGTAGTCGCACACCGGGCAGCTGTATTTCGAGGAAAACAGCTGCGGGTCGGCAGAGGGCTGGTCTATGGAACGCACCGAGGCCATGCCGTCGCCGAGCTTGAGCGCGGTTTCGAACGACTCGGCCAGGCGCTGCCTGAAGCCCGCGCCCGCTTCCGAATCCGGGTCGTGGACCTTGAAGCGGTCGATCACCGCCTCGATCGTGTGCTTCTGGCGCAGCGCCAGGGTCGGCAGCGCGTCGATCTCGTAGAGTTCGCCGTCCACCCGCACGCGCACGAAGCCCTGCGCGCGCAGTTGTTCGAACACCTGGGCGTGCTCGCCCTTGCGCTCGCGCACCACCGGCGCCAGCAGCATCCAGCGCTGCGCCGGGTCCAGGGTCAGCACGTGGTCGACCATCTGGCTGACCGTCTGCGCCTCCAGCGGATAGCCGTGGTCCGGGCAGCGCGGGCTGCCGACGCGGGCGTAGAGCAGGCGCAGGTAGTCGTAGATCTC
>JAFAFY010000050.1 GCA_023423235.1 Pseudomonadota bacterium | reverse complement strand
GTGTACTGGCGGCGGCCGTTGGTGTCGTCGGCGTAGGCGAGGATGCGGTTGTCGGGGCTAACCTCCCAGTTGCCCACGGCGTAGTAGTCCTTGCCGTCGGCCAGGGTGTTGACGTCGAGCAGCACCTGCTCGCCGGCGAAATCGCCGGCCTCGTTGGCGGCCTGGATCGACAGCGCATCGACACCGGCGGCATCCGCGCGGCGGGCATGGATGGGGTAGTCCTTGCCGGTCTCGAAGCGCGCGTAGTACCAGAAGCCGCGCTCGCGGTAGGGCACCGAGCTGTCGTCCTGCTTGATGCGGCCGACGATCTCGCCGTAGAGCGCGTCCTCCAGCGGCTTGAGCGGCGCCATCACGGCGTCGGCATAGGCGTTCTCGGCGTTGAGGTAGGCCAGCATTTCCGCGTCCTCGCGCTTGTCGTCACGCAGCCAGTAGTACGGGTCCTGGCGCGCGGCGCCATGCGGCGCGGTGACGGTGTGCGGGCGCTGCTCGACGTCGGGCGGCACCGGCGCAGCGGCGTGGAGGGAGGTGGCAACGGTCATCAGGCTCAGGCTCGTCAGGATCGGCGCGGCCAGCAGGGCGGCCGCGCGGGGGAAGGTCTTCTTCATCGACAGGTCCAAGCGTCGCGCGTGCGACGGCGGGAGGAAAGCGGGCCGCCACTGCGGCCCGCAACGGGAATCACTTGCCCAGCTGCTGCCACAGGAACGTCAGGTACAGCGCGTCCATGTGCGCGGCCTGGCGGTTGTTGGCCGCGCCGCCGTGGCCACCCTCGATGTTCTCGTAGTAGCGCACGTCCTTTCCGGCTTCCGACATCCTGGCCATCATCTTGCGCGCGTGGCCGGGGTGCACGCGGTCGTCGCGGGTGGAGGTCAGCAGGATCGTCGGCGGGTATTCCTTCGCCGGGTCGAACAGGTGGTAGGGCGAGAACTCCTGGATGAACTGCCAGTCGGCGGTATCGGGATTGCCGTACTCGGCCATCCACGAGGCGCCGGCCAGCAGCTTGTGGTAGCGCTGCATGTCCAGCAGCGGCACCTGGATCACCACCGCGCCGAACAGCTCCGGGTACTGGGTCAGCATGTTGCCGGTCAGCAGGCCACCGTTGCTGCCGCCGCGCACGCCAAGATGCGCCGGCGAGGTGATGTTGCGGGCGATCAGGTCCTGCGCCACCGCGGCGAAGTCCTCGTAGGCCTTGTGCCGGTTCTGCTTGAGCGCGGCCTGGTGCCAGCGCGGGCCGTACTCGCCACCGCCGCGGATGTTGGCGACCGCGTAGACGCCGCCCTTCTCCAGCCAGCCCTTGCCGATGCCACCCGAGTAGCCCGGGGTCAGCGAGATCTCGAAGCCGCCATAGCCGTAGAGCAGGGTCGGGTTGCTGCCGTCGAAGGCCATGTCCTTGGGCCGCACCAGGAAGTACGGCACGCGGGTGCCGTCTTTTGACGTGGCGAAGTGCTGCTCGGCCTCGTGCGTGCTGCTGTCGAAGAACGCCGGCTGGCGCTTGAGCACCTCGGGCGCGGCGGTGCTGCCGACTTCGGTCAGCATCAGCGTGCTCGGGGTCAGGAAGTCGGTCACCGTCATCCACAGCGCGTCGGATTCCTCGCTGTCGACCGCGGCCACCGCCACGGTGCCCAGTTCCGGCACGCCGGCAAGCTCGCTGCGCGTCCAGCCATCGGTGCCCGGGGTCAGCACCGTGAGCCGGTTCTTGACGTCCTCCAGCACGTTGATGACGAGGTGGTTCTTCGTCCAGGTGGCGCCGGCCAGCGAGGTGGTCTCGGTCGGCTCGAACAGCACGTCGAACGCGCGCTTGCCGGCCAGGTAGTCGTCGAACTTCGCCACCAGCAGCGCACCGGCCGGATAGGTGGTGCCTTCGACGGTCCAGGGCTCGCGCAGTTCCAGCATCAGCCATTCGCGGTGCGCGGACTTGTTGGCCGAATTGGGCGCGTCGATCTTGATCAGCTGGCCGGGCGCGCCTGCGCATTCTGCGCCCGCGCCACTCGCGCATCCCTGTGCATCGTCGGCGCTGCGCAGGTAGAGCTCGTCGTTGTAGAAGGCCAGCGTGCGGCTGACGAAATCGCGCTCGAAACCGGGGGTGTCGTCGTGGATCGCGGCGATGTACATGTCATCGGGCTGGCCCTCGTAGACCAGCGTGGCCTGGTCCATCGCCTGGCCGCGCGCCAGCTGCTTGACGATCCGCGGGTAGCCCGACGAGGTCAGCGAGCCGTCGCCGAAATCGGTGTAGACGTAGACGTTGTCCTGGTCGATCCAGCCCAACCCGCCCTTGGCCTCGTCGCGGAAGAAACCGCCCTCGACCCAGCTCTTGGTGGACAGGTCGAACTCGCGGGTGACATCGGCGTCGGCACCGCCGCGCGAGAGCGCGATCAGGCAGCGGGTGTAGGCCGGGCGCAGGCAGCTGGCACCGTGCCAGACCCAGTTCTCGCCCTCGGCCTTGTTGAGCGCGTCGAGGTCGAGCACGGTCTCCCATTGCGGCTGCGGCTTGCGGTATTCCTCCAGCGTGGTGCGGCGCCAGATGCCGCGCTCATGGTTCCGGTCGCGCCAGAAGTTGTAGTACCACTCGCCCTGCTTGTAGACGCCGGGGATCTTGTCGTCGGAGTCGTAGATCGCGAGCAGGTCGGCTTCCAGTTGCTTGAACTCGGGCGTCTCGGCCAGCTCGCGCTCGGCGTTGGCGTTCTGCGCGCGGACCCAGTCCAGCGCCTTCTCGTCGGTGACGGCTTCGAGCCACTGGTGGGGATCGTTCACGGCGGCCTCCTGGGCATGTGCGGCGCCCATCGACAGGCCGGCGCCGATGCCGACGGCGACGGCGAGACAGAGCTTGGACAACGGGAACATGGCGACTCCGACGGGCGCAGTAAGGGTGACCCCCAACGCTAGCACGGCGTGCGCACCCGGGCCGCATGACCAAAGTCACGCCACGGCGCCAGGCGTCCGCGTCAGCGCAGCCCGGTCAACAGCCCGGCCGCCACCAGCGCAGCACGCGCC
>JAFAFY010000376.1 GCA_023423235.1 Pseudomonadota bacterium | reverse complement strand
CCCGCGGCCATCGGTGCTGCGCCGCTGCGGCAACGGCAACTCATCGGTCGACGCGCCGCGGTGGGCGCAATCGCGGCCCTGGTGGCCGGGATCCCGGCTGCGCGCCTGGCCTGGCAGCGGGAACCCTGGCAGCACGTGGTGGCCGACGCCACGACCGCAATCGGCCAGCAGCGCGCGGTGCCGCTGGCCGATGGCTCCATCGTGCAACTCAACACCGACAGCCGCATCGACGTCCGCTACAGCGGCGACGAGCGTCGCGTGGTGCTGCTGCGCGGGGAACTGATGGCCGACACCCGGCCGGAGTCGCGCCCGTTCCTGGTCCAGACCCGCCACGGTCTCGTGCAATCGGCCGGCGGGCGATTCGCGGTGCGGTTGTTCGAGGGCTGGACCCGGTTGAGCATGCAGGAAGGCCAGGCCGCCATCCTGCCCAAGCGGGCACCGTGGCAGCGCCGCCTGCTGTCCGCGGGCCAGCAGGCCACCTTCGATCCCGAGGGAATCCGCAGCATCGCGGCCGCCACGCAGGCCGCCTTCGACTGGCGCAGCGGACTGCTGCGTGCCGATGCGATGCCGCTCGGCGACGTGGTGCAGGAACTGGGCCGGTATCGCGCCGGGATCACGCGCTGCGATCCGGACATCGCGCAGTTGCGCGTCTCCGGCGTGTTCCAGCTGCAGACGCCTGAAAAGTCGCTTCGACTGCTGGCCGATACCTTCGACCTGCGCATGTCGCGGCGCAGCCGCTACTGGATCACGCTGGGCGCGCGCGCGTAACGCGCCGATCCACAGCAGGCATCCCGCAGGCCGGCCAAGCGAGCGGCATGCGGCCGTCCTGGGCCATGGCGTCCTGTGCAGGACACCCGGCTGCTGCAACCGGCGCAGGCAGGCCAGGCGACGCCGTCAGCGGAGACCACGCAGCGCGACAGCAGCGTTTTGATCGCAGGAACTCTGCCGCCCACCACGCAGGAAGCCGCGGGCGGAATCCGGCCGGCATGGGCGGATCCGACAGGCCGCGCGTCCGGTTGCAGACGGATGTCCCTGTTTGCCCCCCTCGCCGGGCAAGGAAGGTATCGGGATGCGCATCCGGCGCATCGATGCCTGGAGACGTTGCCCGCCATGCCCCGCCCCTTCACGCGCAAGCGCCGGGAGTTCCTGTCGCTGGCGGCCGTCGCCACGGCCAGCCTGGGCTTGCCCGCGGTACTGCGTGCGCAGCACGTGCATGGCGCGGCATCGCACGGCGCGCCTGGCGCCGCCGGCCATCCTGCCGACGGCAGCCTGGGCAACGCCGCCGAAGCCACCGGCCTCTACAGCCGCCACGACTACAACGGCTCTCCGGGGCTGGCCGCGGGCGATGCGTTGCCGAGCGGCGAGGACCTGCCGCGCCTGCCGTTGCTCGAGAACACCAGCGGCCACGCGGCCGGATTCACGGCCCGCCTGACCGCGCAGCCGTTGCACGTCGAACTGCTGCCTGGACATCCGACCGATACCGCGTGGGCCTACAACGGCAGCCTTCCCGGTCCGTTGCTGGAGATGCGCGAAGGGCAACAGGTGGACATCGCGCTCCACAACCGGCTGCCGCAGGCATCCACGATCCACTGGCATGGCATCGCCACCCCGCCCGACGAAGACGGCAACCCGCCGGACATCGTCGCCCCGGGGGCAACCCGGCACTACCGCTACACGCTGCCGCCGGGCAGCGCCGGCACCTACTGGTACCACCCGCATCCGCACCTGCACACCGGCGAGCAGGTCTACCGTGGACTGGCGGGGCCGCTGATCGTGCGCGCCGGTGACGATCCGCTGGCCCACCTGCCGGAACAGCATCTGTTCATCACCGACCTGCGCCTGGGCGATGACGGGCATATCCCGCCGAACACGCGCGGCGACTGGAACCTCAATGGGCGCTACGGACAGTTCGTGCTGGTCAACGGCGCGCTGCGTCCGCACATCCATGCCGACGGCAGCCAGCGCTGGCGGATCTGGAACGCCTGCAATGCCCGCCCCCTGCGGCTGTCGCTGGGCGGGCATCCCTTCACCCTGGTCGGCACCGACGGCGGCCTGCTGGGCGCGCCGGTGGAGAACCTCCGCGACATCCTGCTCGCGCCTGCCGAGCGGATCGAGATCGTGGTGCATCCCGGCCCGCACGCCCGCCCCACGCTGCTGCTGGCCGAGCCCTACACCAGCCGCGGGGAAATCCGTGGCCAGACCGCCACGCCCCACGTCCTGGCCAGCGTGGACTTCGCGGCCGGCGCGGTCACCCGCCCGGTGCCTGCGCAACTGCGCCCGATCGCCCCGCTGCTCGATCCGACCGCGCACCACACCATCGTGTTCTCCGAGATCGTCGACAGCGCGGCGGCGCAGGCAGACAGGCGCGCCAGTCCCGAGGGCGGCATCTACACGCCACCGCCGGGGCGCAGGCATGTCATCAACGGCAAGGCCTACGACATGGCGCGCATCGACGTGGAGGCGAAGCTGGGCGAAGTGGAGGAATGGCAGATCATCAACGTCTCGAGCATGACGATGGATCACGTCTTCCATATCCACGGCACCCAGTTCCAGGTGGTGGAGCGCACGTTCAACGGCCGGGTCAGGCCCGAGCCGTTCCTGGCCTGGCGCGACACCGTCAACCTGCGGCCCGGCGAGTCGGTGCGGCTGCGCATGGTCCAGGCA
>JAFAFY010000358.1 GCA_023423235.1 Pseudomonadota bacterium | reverse complement strand
CGTGCGCCTGCTGCAGCGTTCCACGCGCCGTTTCGCGGTGACCGACGTGGGCCAGAGCGTGTACCGGCATGCGCAGTCGATGCTGGCCGAGGCCACCGCCGCGCGCGAGGTCGTCGATCGGCTCAGCGCCGAGCCGCGCGGCATGGTCCGCGTCAGCGTGCCGGTCAGCATCGCCCAGCAGTCGGTGCCGCAGCTGCTGCCCGAATTCCTCGCCCGCTACCCGCTGGTGCGCATCCAGTTGCACGTCAGCAACCGCCGGGTCGACGTCATCAACGAAGGCTTCGATGTCGCGATACGCGTGCGCGCCAAGCTCGACGACGATGGCAGCCTGGTCATGCGCAGCTTCGGCCAGATCCAGGAACTGCTGGTCGCCAGCCCCGGTTACCTCGACCGCATGGGCCGGCCGAGCGACCCCGACGACCTCGAACACCACACCACGATGAGCATGGGCGAGGACGAGGTGAAGCAGCGCTGGGACCTGCAGGGCGCCGACGGCACCGTGCGCCGGGTGGAACTCAAGCCGCGCGTCGCCGGATTCGATTTCCCCATGCTGATGGCGCTGGCCAAGCAGGGCCTGGGCGTGACCATGCTGCCCGAGACGCTGTGCGCCGAGGCGGTACGCAACGGCGAACTCGAAGTGGTGCTGCCGGACTGGCATCTGCCGCAGGGCATCGCCCACGCCGTGTTCGCCTCGCGCCGCGGCCTGCTGCCGGCGGTGCGGGTGTTCATCGACTTCCTGGCCGAGAAGCTGCCGCCACTGATCGAGGCCTCCAGCCTCGACTGCCGCAACTGCGACAAGCCCGTTCCCGGCGGCGTGGCATCGCGTCCGGTCGATGCGCGCAAGGCCCAGACCCGCGCCAGCGCCTGACCGACCGCAGCCCGCATGATGACGCGCGTGGTGGCCCCCGCGCAGCCGCGCTCGCAAAACTGCCCGGGCTTGTTGGACAATAGCCGCCGCATTCTCCTTATCGCGGCGTCCGCCGGTATGCAGTGACATCGGAGAGATGGCCGAGTGGTTCAAGTCAGCGGTCTTGATCCGGAGGCCGCAGGCCGGAGGAAACATCGACCGCAGGTCGATGGTCAAACCGCCGGCGCCGCGCGTCGCGCGGCGTGTGTGGGCTATGCAGTGACATCGGAGAGATGGCCGAGTGGTTTAAGGCAGCGGTCTTGAAAACCGCCGAAGGGTCAAACCTTCCGTGGGTTCGAATCCCACTCTCTCCGCCATTGCCCCCGATTTCCTCGCTTTTTTTGGTTCCGTGTCCGCATCCGCCAGAATCCGGCGCAATCCCCATTCATTCGCAAAGCTCCTCGATCGCTCAGGCTGGATGCGCTTACGCCGCACCCTCCACGACAGCCTTCGACAGGAGAACACCCCATGCCCCAGCGCGACGCCGTATTCCCCGCCGGTCGACATGACCTCTACAAGTCGAACACGTACTCCGCAGCAATCCGGTCGGGCGACCTGCTGTTCGTCTCCGGGCAGGTCGGTAGCCGCAGCGATGGCTCGCCCGAGCCGGACTTCGAGGCGCAGGTCCGCCTGGCATTCGCCAATCTCGAGGCGACCTTGCAGGCGGGTGGCTGCGGGTTTGACGACATCGTCGACGTGACGTCCTTCCATACCGATCCCGAGAACCAGTTCGGCACGGTGATGGCCGTCAAGGGCGAGGTCTTTGCCGATGCGCCGTATCCGAACTGGACCGCGATCGGGGTCAACTGGCTCGCGGGATTCGATTTCGAGATCAAGGTCATCGCGCGCATTCCGCACTGAGCCGGGATTCCGGACGCCCGGATCGGGGTCCTGACGCTGCGACCCGGTGCGGTGCGCGGCCTGGCGGTCACGGCATCAGGCCTGCTGCATGGCAGGGCGGCCCGGACGCAGCACAGGCGCTGCGCTGCGGCGCGCGGGCGACGGCTGTGATGCCGGTCAATGCCGACCGCTCCGGCAGGCTGTCGGCCCCGCGCACGCTATCGGTATGCTGTCGCGATGTCCGCCTCCGCCGACTCACTGCCGACGCGATTGCGCGCGTGGACCCGTCGCATCCGTCGAGGCTACCTGCTCGCGCTGCTGGTGCTGGTCGGCTCGCTGCTGCTGGTCGCGATGTACGCGCGCAGTGCCAGCGAGCGCGAACAGCGCCTGGCCGAGGCCGGCTTCGTCGCGCATGCCGAGGAACTGGCCGAATTCGTGCGCCAGCGGCTGTTGCAGTACGAGCTGAGCCTGCGCGGCGGGGTTGCGCTGCATGGCGCGGCGGTGGAATCCCAGGTCGAGCGCCAGTGGCGCGGGTATGTCGAGGGCCTGGATGTGGGTAACCGCTTGCCGGGGCTGATGGGTCTGGGCTTCATCGCCTACCTGAGCCCCGACGAGCTGGTGGCGCTGCAGCTGCGCCTGCGCGAGGACAGCGGCGAGCTGTTCACCGTGAGTCCGCGCGGCGCGCGCCCACATTACGGCGTCGTGGTCTATTTCGAGCCGGAGACGCCCACCAGCCGCGGGGTCGTCGGTTTCGACGGTTACAGCGAGCCGCTGCGGCGCGCGGCAATGGACGCCGCGCGCGATACCGGCGAGGTACGGCTCAGTGCGCCGGTAGGTTTGCGAGCCCCCGACGCCAACCGCGATGGTCCGAGTGTGCTGATGTATGCGCCGGTGTATCGCGGCGGGCCGGCGTCGTCACCCGATGCGCGGCGCGAAGCGATCTCGGGATGGGTCTACGCGCCGTTCCGCAGCGGCAGCTTCCTCGACCGGCCGACGATCCCGGTGCGCCCCGACGTCGCGTTCCGGATCGTCGACATCGGCGCCGACGGCAGCGAGTACCCAGTGCTCACGTCCGGAAACTATCTCGAGGGTGAGGCGGGCAGGCAGGCCGAGATGGTGCACAGCATCGGCCAGACCGTCTACGGGCGCAGCTGGCGTTACGAGTTCCAGCGCCTGTCTTCGGCATCGGAGGGGATGCGCGAATCGCAGGTGACCCTGTTGACAGGCGTGCTCGCCTCGGTGCTGTTGTTCGCGGTGGTGCTGGCGTTGGCCCAGACCCAGTCGCGCGCGGAGACGCTGGCGCACCGGCTCAGTGCGTCCTATCGCCGCAGCGAGCAGCGCTTCCGCAATGCGATGCAGTACTCGGCCAGCGGCATGGTGCTGCTGGATCGTCATGGCGCGATCGTCGAAACCAACCCGGCCATGGCGGAGATTGCCGGGGTCAGCCAGGCGGCGCTGACCGGGACGCGGTTTTCGCACTACCTGGTCGACGGTCACGACGAGGCAAGCCGTACCCGCGAGCAGCTGGCGCTGCGCGAGGGCGTGCACCGCACCATCCGCCGCCTGCGCCGGCGCGATGGCGACATCCGCGAGGTGCATCTGGCCTCGACCCTGCTGCCGGGCGAGCAGGGCAGCGACGTGGTGCGGCTGGTGCAGGTCGAGGACGTGACCGAGCGGGTGCGCGCCGAAGCACAGGTGCATGCGCTCAACCGCACGCTGGAATCGCGCGTCGAGCAGCGCACCCGCGAGTTGACCCACGCCAACCACGAACTGGAATCCTTCGCCTATATCGTCTCGCACGACCTGCGCGCGCCGCTGCGCAGCATCGAGGGTTTCGGGCGCATCCTGTCGGAGCGCTACCAGGAAGTCATCGACGCCCAGGGCCGCGATTACCTGGCGCGGGTGCGCAACGCCGCCAACCGCATGGACGCGTTGATCGACGCGCTGCTGGCGATGTCGCGGATCACCCGCGGCGAGTTCACCCGCACCCCGCTCGACATCAGTGCGCTGGCGCGCGAGGTGGTGGACGAACTGCGTGACGGGGCGCCTGCGCGCGAAGTCGACGTCGTGATCGCGCCGGGCCTGGCCGCCGAAGGCGACGCGGCGCTGGTCCGCAACCTGCTGCAGAACCTGATCGGCAATGCCTGGAAGTTCACGTCCGCAACCGCGGATGCACGCATCGAGCTGGGACGGGAGGTGGATGCCGACGGCTCGCCGGTGTTCTTCGTCCGCGACAACGGCGCCGGTTTCAATGCCGACTACGCTGGCAAGCTGTTCCGGCCGTTCCAGCGCCTGCATCGCGAGGACGAATACGCCGGCCATGG
>JAFAFY010000335.1 GCA_023423235.1 Pseudomonadota bacterium | reverse complement strand
GGTCGCGCATCTGGACGACGTGCTGCGCGCCTGCGGCGACGCCGACGTGATCGTGCTGGCGCCCGATGCGATTCCCGCGCCAGGCTGGGCCGAAGCGCTGGCCGCATGCTTCGCGCGTGATGCGTCGATCGCCACCGCGACGCCATGGTGCAATGCCGGCGAGGTCGCGGCCTGGCCGCTGATCGGGGAGATTGCGCCGGTGCCCGACGACCCGGCGCGGCTGGCCCGCGCCTGCCGGCAGCTGCCGCCGCTGCATCCCGAACTGCCGGCCGCGGTCGGCCATGCGGTCATGATGCGCGGCAATGCGCGGCGCAAGGCCGGCGGCCTGGATGCGTCCAGCTACGCCTCCTGGTATGCGGCGCTGATCGACCTGTCGCTGCGCATGGCGGGCCTGGGCTGGCGCAATGCCCTGTGCGAGACCGCGTTCGTCGCGCGCGGCGGCGAGGGTGGCCCGGCTGACGGTGACATGGCGGCGTTGGCGGTGCGCTGGCCAGCCTGGCATGCGCGGCTGGCGACGTTCCTGATGGACGACCCGTTGCACGCCACCCGGCAGCAACTCACGCGCCTGTACGCGGCGCTGGAGCACGCGCCGGCGCAGCAGCAGTTGTTTGCCAGCGAGCCGCGGCCCGAGGCTGCCGGTCCAGCATCGATGCCGAGTTCCGCAACCGCGGACGCAGATGCCAGCGGCGGGCAGGCGGCAGATGCGGAGACAGCGGATGCAGGCGGCGACAGGGATGCGCCGCAATGAACGAGCTGCCGGAGCGTCCCGCCGATGGCCATGCGGCTGTTGCCGATGCCACAGCTGTCGATGTCGCAGCGGCGGCTGCGCCGGTGGCGGATATCGTGGCCGTCGTCGTCAGCTACCAGAGCGCCAGCACGCTCGACTATTGCGTGCGGCGCCTGCGCGGTGCGCATGGCATCGCCGAGATCCGGGTCGTCGACAATGGTTCCAGCGACGATTCGCTGGACATCGTCCAGCGCAATGCCTCGCTGGACCCACGGGTGCGCTTCATCGGCAATCCGGACAACCCCGGCTTCGCCGTTGCCTGCAACCAGGGCGTGCGTGACAGCAGCGCGCCATGGATCGCCTTCGTCAATCCCGATTGCCTGGTCGAGCGTGACGCGCTGGCGCGGTTGCGCGCGCATGCCCAGGCACTGGGCGGTGACTGCCTGCTTGGCGTCGATCTGGTCGACGAGGCCGGCGAGCACGATGCCGCGGCGCGCCGGCGCGACCCGGATTTCGCCGCGATGCTGCGTTCGCGCGCCGGCCGCGACCTGTCGCTGCCGCGGGAGCAGGACCAGCCCCTGCAGCGGGTGCACGCGGTTTCCGGCGCGCTGATGCTGCTGCCGCGCCGCCTGTTCGAGCGCATCGACGGCTTCGATACCGGCTACCGCCTGCATGCCGAGGACCTGGACTTCTCGCGCCGCGCGCGCGAGGCCGGGGCTGTGGTGGCAGTGGCCAACGACATCCAGGTGCTGCATCTGCGCGGCGTCTCCAGCCGGTCGCGCCCGGTGTTCGTGGAGTGGCGCAAGCACCGCGGCCTGTGGCGCTACTTCAGCAAGTTCGAGCGCGGGCGGCGCAGCCTGCCGGTGCGCGCCGCGGTGTGGGCGATGATCTGGCTGCGCTTCCCGTTCGCGGTGCTGCGCCGGCTGTAGCCGCGCCAGCGCGCAGCCGCTGCGCGGGACGCGCTAGGCTTGGCGCCTGCCATCACGACCACCGCCATGCCGATCATCCAGTCGCTGCTCGACACCGACCTCTACAAGTTCACGATGATGCAGGCGGTGCTGCACCAGTACCCGGCCGCGCAGGTCGAGTACCGCTTCCGCTGCCGCACCCCGGGCATCGACCTGGCCCGGCACCTGCCCCAGATCGAGGACGAAATCGAGCAACTGTGCGCGCTGCGGTTCAGCGATGCCGAGCTGGACTACCTGCGCGGCCTGCGCTTCATCAAGTCGGATTTCGTCGATTTCCTGTCGCTGTTCCAGCTGCGCCGCAAGTACATTCGCCTGCGCCCGTCCACCCAGGTGCCGGGCGAGATCGAGCTGGAGATCGCCGGTCCGTGGCTGCACACCATCCTGTTCGAGGTGCCGCTGCTGGCGATCGTCAACGAGGTCTACTTCCGTGCCACCCACGGCGCCCCGGACCGCGACGAGGGCCTGCGCCGGTTGCAGGCCAAGATCGACCGCATCCATGACGCGGTGGGCTACGAGGATTGCCGCATCACCGATTTCGGCACCCGGCGGCGCTACTCGCGCGCCTGGCAGGAGGCGGTGGTGCCGCTGCTGGCGCAGGGCCTGGGCGAGAAGTTCGCCGGCACCAGCAACGTCGATCTGGCGCGCCGCTACGGCCTGGTCGCACAGGGCACGATGGCGCACGAATGGCTGCAGGCGTTCCAGGCGCTGGGGCCGCGGCTGCGCGACTCGCAGGTCGCCGCGTTCGAGAGCTGGGCGCGCGAGTACCGCGGCGACCTTGGCATCGCGCTGACCGACGTGATCGGGCTGGAAGCCTTCGTGCGCGATTTCGACCTGTATTTCTGCAAGCTGTTCGACGGCATGCGCCACGATTCCGGCGACCCGGTGGAATGGGGTGAGCGCCTGATCGCGCACCTGGCCGTGAACAAGGTCGATGCGCGCGGCAAGGTGCTGGTGTTCAGCGACGGGCTCGACGTCGAGGAAGTGATGCGGCTGTACGCGCATTTCCGCGGCCGCTGCCTGATGTCGTTCGGCATCGGCACCAACCTGACCAACGACCTCGGCCCCACGCCGCTGCAGATCGTGCTCAAGATGGTCCGCTGCAACGGCCAGCCGGTGGCCAAGCTCAGCGATTCGCCCGGCAAGACCATGTGCGACGACGCCGGCTACCTGGCCTACCTGCGCCAGGTGTTCGGCGTCGCGCCGGCGCCCTGACAGAAGACGCGCGCGCCTCGCCGGCCGCGCGCGCCGCAGGTACTCAGTTGAAGACCATGCCGCCGTCGATGATCAGCGCCTGTCCGGTCATGTAGTCCGAATCCGGTCCGGCGAGATACGAGACGCAGCCGGCGACGTCCTCGGGCTCGGAAATGCGCCCGAGCGTGACGGTTTTCGCCCATTGCTGCAGGCCCCATTCCAGCGATTCGCCGTTGGCATCGGCCACCTTCTTCGCGATGCCCTCCATCATCGGTGTGCGCACGATGCCGGGGCAGTAGGCGTTGACGGTGATGCCCAGCGCCGCCAGGTCCTTGGCCGCGGTCTGGGTGATGCCGCGGATCGCGAACTTGGTCGCGCCATACACCGCCAGGTCCGGATTGCCGACCTGGCCGGCCTGCGAGGACGCGTTGATGATCTTGCCGACGATCTGGCC
>JAFAFY010000289.1 GCA_023423235.1 Pseudomonadota bacterium | reverse complement strand
GACCGTATCGCGGGTGTGCACGGCGATGATCCGCCCGCTGACGTGGCCGGCTTCCGAGTTCCAGCCGACGTGGTCGCCGACCTTGAAATGCTGGGACATGCTGCCTTCCTCCATGCCGATACCCCTGACGCGCGAGCGTTGCTGCGCCACAGCGCGACCAATTGCGCGCCGCGCGCCTCCGTCAGCCGTTGCCCGGCGCGCGTGCCGAGCCCATCGCGGCGGCGTCATCGAGCCAGTTGGCGCCCTTGTTCTTGAGGAAGAACACGTAGACCAGCAGCGAGATCGCGATGACCGTCGTGACGTAGCCGATGAAGGCGTTGACGTGGTCACCCGCCAGCGCCGCCTGGTAGAGCAGCGGCGCGGTGCCGCCGAATGCCGAATTGGCCAGTGCGTAGCCCAGGCCAACGCCCAGCGCACGGATGTGCGTGGGAAACAGTTCGGCCTTCACCACCGCGTTGATCGAGGTGTAACCGGTCAGGATGACGAAGCCGATGCCCAGGATGACGAACGCGGACAACGCACTGGTCTGCTGGGGCAACGCGGTAATCAGGAACCAGGTGTAGAGCACGCCGCCCACGCCGAAGAACACCAGCAGGCTCTTGCGGCCGACGATGTCCGACAGCCAGCCGCCGACCGGTTGCAGCAGCATCAGGAAGGTCAGCAGGCCGAGGTTGATCAGCGTGCCCACCATGATGTCGTCGCCGGCGAACGCGCTCTGGATCATCTTCGGCCCGTTGACCGAGTAGGTGTAGAACGCGACCGTGCCGCCGGCGGTGATCAGGAAGCACAGCAGCAGCGGACGCCACTGATTGACGAACAGCTCGCGGATCGACCCCGAGGCCCGTGCGCCGCCGGTCCTGGCCGCTTCGATGGAATCCGAGCCCAGCGACTCGTCCATCGTCCGGCGCAGCCAGAACACCACGATCGCCGCGACACCGCCGATGCCGAAGGCCACGCGCCAGCCCCACGTGGAGATCTGCGGGGTGTCGAGCAGCAGCAGCATCGCCAGCAGCGTCGCCTGCGCGAGCACGTGGCCGCCGACCAGGGTGACGTAGTGGAACGAGGACAGGAAACCGCGGCGTCCCGGGATCGCCGCCTCGGACATGTAGGTCGCACTGGCCCCGTACTCGCCGCCGGTCGCGAACCCCTGCACCAGCCGCGCGATCAGCAGCAGCACCGCGGCCCAGATGCCGATCTGCGAGGCGGTGGGACTGATCGCGATCAGGAACGAACAACCGGCCATCACCGACACCGACACCGTCAGCGCCAGGCGCCGGCCGTAGCGGTCGGCGAAGCGACCGAAGTACCAGGCGCCGATCGGGCGCATCAGGAAGGTCGCCGCGAAGATCGCCCAGACGTAGAGGGTGGAATTCTTGTCGTCGGCCGAGAAGAACTGCGATTCGAAGTACATCGCGAACACCGAGTAGACGTAGACGTCGTACCACTCGACGAGGTTGCCGGCCGAGCCTTTCAGGGTGTTCGACACGGACCGGCGCAGGCTGGCCGGCCGGGCCGCGCCGGGCGCGGCGGGTGAAACAGCGGAACTCGGAACGGTCATCCGGGGGGCCTGCGTGGGGGCAAGGACGCGAGTATAGGCACCGCTGTGGTGACGATCGCCTTCAATGGCGAGGCGGGACCCGTCGGCGGCCGCCCGCAGCCGCTCGCGCAGGGCAGACGGCCGGCGCCTTGCCGGATCGGCTGCGCGGGGGTGTGATATCCGGCGCCTCCGTGCGAACCACCCCATGACGATCGACACCCGGCAACGCATGGACACCACGATGCCCCTCGAAGACACCGCAGCGGACTTCGCCCGGCTGCTGCAGGACCACCACGGCATCGTGGCGACGGTGGCGGCGAGCTACTGCCGTGATCCGCACGACCGCGCCGACCTCATGCAGGAGATCGCGGTACACCTGTGGCGCGCCTGGCCGAAGTACGACCCGGCGAAGCCCTTCAGCACCTGGATGTACCGCATCGCCCTCAACGTGGCGATCAGCGCGGTGCGCAGCGCCACGCTGCGACGTCGCCACGCGGTGCCGCTGGACGAATCGCTGCACGACACCGCCGATCCCGCGCCGCATGACCCGCAGGCCGAACAACAGGTTCGCGCCCTGCACCGCTTCATCCACGCCCAGGCGCCGCTCGACCGCGCCTTGCTGCTGCTCTACCTCGACGAACGCAGCCACCGCGACATCGCCGAGATCCTCGGCCTGTCCGAGACCAACGTCGCCACCAAGATCAGCCGGCTGCGCCAGCGCATCCGCACCGAACTGTAGAAGGACACCGCCATGGAACACGACGATCTCAGGACCGCCTGGCAATCGCTGGAAGCACGCATGGCCCGCAGCGACGCCGTGCAACTCGCCCTGCTGCGCGAAACCCGCATGGGGCGCGTGCGCAGCCTGCTGCAACCGCTGGTCTGGGGCAATGCGCTGCAATGCCTGCTCGGCATCGGCCTGATCCTGCTCGGCGTGGCCTGCTGGACCGGCAACCCGGTGGTGACCGGGCTGTTCGCCACGGGCCTGGTGGTGCACGCGTTCGGCGTGCTGACGGTGGTGCTGGCCGCGCTGACGATCGTGCTGGCGGCCACGCTCGACCCCGAAGGCCCGGTGTTGCGCGTGCAGAAGCGCCTCGACCTGCTGTTGCGCCTGCAGACCTTGAATGGCGTGGCCTGCGGCGCGCCGTGGGCGGTGATGTGGCTGCTGGTGGTGGTCGCGTTCGCGGGACTCGGCGACCACAACGAGGCGGCTGCGCCGACACCGGCCTGGATCGCCTGGTGTTTCTGGATCGGCATTCTGGGCACGCTGCTGGCCTGGGCCTGGATGTGGCGGCAGTACCGCCGGAAGGATCCCGATGCCGGCACGTTCGTGCCACGCGCCGACGGGACCGACAGCATCCGCCGCAGCCAGCGACTGGTCGACGAGATCGCACGCTTTGAACGCGACTGACACGTCCGCCGGCCCGACCGCGCCGGAACGGCGCGAACCGGGCGATCGGCGCGTCTCCGGGCAACGCCGTTGAAGTCGCGCCTTGTTCGTCATTCCAACCTTCGCGGGAATGACGACTTTTCAGCGTTGCCTTTAGGCAGCCCCGGACTCGGCCCCGCCGCGCTGCAGCGGATCGGGCAGCGCCTCGCCCGCATCGACAAATTCCAGCGCGACCGAGTTGAGGCAATGCCGCTCATGCGTGGGCGGCGGGCCGTCCGGAAACACATGGCCCAGATGGCTGCCGCAGCGCGCGCAGACTTCCTCGACGCGGATCATGCCGTGGCTGGTGTCGCGGATCAGGCGGATGTGCGCCGCATCGAACGGTGCGAAGAAGCTCGGCCAGCCGGTACCCGAATCGAACTTGGCACTGGAGCGGAACAACGGCAGCCCGCACAGCCGGCAGCAATAGGTGCCCTCGCGCTTGTTGTCGAGAAACACGCCGCAGAACGGCGCCTCGGTGCCGTGCTGCAGCAGCACGCGGCGCTCGTCGGGCGACAGTCCGGCCTCCAGCGCAGCACGTTGCTCGGGGGACGGCGGGGTGAGATCGAAACGGGTCATGGGATTCCTCACTGCATCGGCGATGCGTCCAGAATGCACCGTCGGCGTCGAAGGTGGCGACAAGAGAACGCCGCTGCCGGCGTGACCGCCAGGCTCGATCCTGGCGCGGGAATGCCTCCGATGCGCAGGGCGATTGATCCGGTCAGCGCAGACTGGTGCCCGGCTGCCGCGCATTGGCAGGGCGATCAGATGCCTGTCGTGCGAGTGACCCCGCCATCCGAGCGACAGGCAGGCTGCGCCAGCAGCCAGTCGCGCGCAGCGCGCAGCGGGTCCTGGCCTGTGTCAACCGCCGTATCGGGTACCAGCCGACCGCCATCGCCTGCGCCATTGCGATCCACCATCAC
>JAFAFY010000253.1 GCA_023423235.1 Pseudomonadota bacterium | reverse complement strand
GGACCACGGAAAGCCGGGAGGCCGCCTCGCAGCTGGAGACGTTGTCGGACGACTACGCCTCGGCGCGCAAGGACGTCGACAAGCTCAACGAGGAACTCAACACCTTCCTGCTGCGCGCCGGGCCGCTGACGCCCGAGCAGCAGGCCAAGTTCATCGAGGATTTCCGCAACGCCGAGGGCAATGCCGAGATCTACGCCGCCGAGGCCGAGGCGGGCGAGGCGCTGGCGAGCTACGTCGAAGAGAACCGCGACGCGCTGCTCGATGCCGCGATCCGCGACCCGGCCGTGGCCCAGCAGGTCGTCGACATGCTCGGCAAGCTGGCAGAGGCCGGCAAGGGCGAGCTGGCGCTGGAACTGCTCGGCGAGATCACCGCAGTCCCCGATTCCGCGCTGGGCGAGGCCTTCGCCGCGCACACCGACACCCTGACCGGCGAACTGTTCGAACAGATCACCGGTGCCGCCGCGGTCGAGGTCATCGCCAAGCACGGCGACGACCTGCCTGCAGCGATCGCCGAGCTCAAGGAACTGCTGCAGCCGTTCAAGGACGTGCATTCGCTGTTCAAGAACGTCAAGGGCGGTGTCGACAGCTTCGTCGAAGGGCTGGCGCTGCTGGACAAGGTCGGCGAGGGCGACTACGACGCACTCAAGAAGCTGGCCGGCGATTTCGGCGACGCCTCGCCGTTCAAGCGCGCCCTGTCGGCGGCGGGCGTGGTCATCGGCGCGGTCAAGGCCGCGGACAGTCTCTCGGAAGGCGAGTACCTGGAGGCGATCCAGGGCTTCGCATCGGCGGGCGAGAGCGGCCTCAACCTGCTGGCCGGCGCGACCAAGCATTTCGCAGATGCCGGCCGCCTGGCCCAGTACGGCGACGATGCCGCGCGCGCCGCGGCCTTCGCCACCCGCCTGGCCCCGGCCCTGGGCGTGGTCGCCAGCGCCACCTCGATGATCATCAACGCGCAGAAGGCGGGCGATGGCAACAACGTCGGCTACGCCATCGCGGTGATCGGCGATGCGTTCAGCGTCATGGGCAGCGCGGTCTCCGCGTTCCCCGGCGGCCAGGTGCCCGGGGTGCTGGTCAATGCGATCGGCACCGTGATCTCGACCATCGGCGGTTTCATCGGCGACCAGATCGACAAGCACCAGAACCGCGAGGAACTGCGCGGCTACCTGGAGGCGGCCGGCGTGGACCCGGTGGTGATCGAGCAGATGCTCAATGTCGGCGAGGCCGCGCACGAAACGGCCGAGGCACTGGGGCTGGATCCTGCGCAGTTCCAGGCGCTGATCGCCGCGCATCCCGACATTGCCGCCTCGCCCGGGCATCTGAAGGCCTTCACCGAATTGGCGACCGCGGCCGGCGTGCCCGCCGGCAAGGTCGCCGAGTTCGCCGATGCGCTGGCCAAGGACAATCCGGATTTCGCCTGGGACGTGTTCGGCATCGGTTCGCAGCTGCCGGTCTCGCAGTCCTCGCGCGACGCGGCGCTGCGCGATTATCTGGAGAACAGGTATCCCGAAGCGACCGGGATCGCCGAGGCCGCCTCGCCGGAACTGTTCGGCGCAGCCGAGCAGCAGCGCGAGGCAGCGCGCTTCGACTACGAGTACAGCAGCGGCACCGGCAGCTACGAGCTGGCCATCGCCAACAACCTGATCCGCAACGACGACCCGGCCTACCGCGCAGAGACGATCCGCCTGCTCGACGAGAGCGGGCGGCTCGAGGTGTGGGTGGAGCATCTGGCCGGCTACGGCGACAAGTGGGCCGAGGCCGCGCGCGCTTCGCTGGACGATGCCGTGGATGCGGGCGTTATCGACCAGGCCACTGCGGACCGGCTGAAGCAGACACTGGGCTGATTGCGCTGCGCGTGTCCCGGGCTTGAGGCTGCCAGGCGGCCTCAAGCCCGCGCGGAACTGCGTGTCTCCGCGCGGCCTGATGTCATCACCGATGCGCCCGCCGCGGCCATCCCCGGCGGGTCGTCTCGCCCCTGGTTACGCGGCGCGCACCTGGCGCACGATTGCCGCTGCGCGCGCGGCGGTCTCGCGCACCTGCGCGTAGTCGCCATCGGCGAGCCAGGCCTTGTCCAGCATCCACGAGCCGCCGATGCAGGCGACGTTGGACTGCGACAGGAATTCGGCGGCATTGGCCTCGGAGATGCCGCCGGTCGGGCAGAAGCGCATGTCGTGCAGCGGGCCGGCCAGGCCCTTGAGCATCGCCAGGCCGCCGACCGCGCTGGCCGGGAACAGCTTGCAATGACGGAAACCCAGCGCGTGCAGGGCGAGGAACTCGGTCGGCGTCGCGCCGCCCGGGACCGCGGGGATCGCCGCCGCGGCCAGGGCCTCGGCCAGCGGCGCCGGGGTGCCGGGCGTGACCAGGAAATCGGCGCCTGCGTCGATCGAGGCCTGGATGTCGGCGGCCGTACGCACGGTGCCGGCGCCGATGACGATGTCCGGGCGCTCGCGCTTGAGCATCGCCAGCGCGTCGATCGCGACCGGGGTGCGCAGGGTCAGTTCCAGCGTCGCCAGGCCGCCTTCGAGCAG
>JAFAFY010000171.1 GCA_023423235.1 Pseudomonadota bacterium | reverse complement strand
TCGATGAAATCGCCATTGACCACGAACCGCAGGCCGACCTCCGACCATACCGGCGGCTGGCTGCCGCGGATCGCGCCCAGATGCACCACGCGGCCGTCGGTCATGCGTAGCCGTGCATGGCGGCCATCGCGGATCAGGTCGATGTGACCTGCGCCCGGGCAGTCATAGCGGGCGATGACGGTTTCGGTGTCGACCGGCGCGGGTGCGGGCGAGGTCGCGGCAGCGCCGGGCGGCGCAGCGGCATCGGCCGCGGGTGGCGCCTGCGTGCACGCGGCCAACAGCAGCGGGCAGGCGATGGGGGGCAGGCGCGGAAGTCGTGGCATTGCGGCGCTCGTGAGGGGCCCGCAGCATGATAACGGCCCGCCGCCGGTTGCCGGCGTCAGTGCATCGGCACCACCTGCGCCAGCACCGCGATGTAGTGGCAGACGCTGCCGGCGATGCAGAACAGGTGCCAGATCGCGTGCGCGTAGGGAATCGACTCGCGCATGTAGAAGTAGGTGCCCAGGGTGTAGAACACGCCCCCGGCGATGATCCAGCCCAGCGTCCAGCCATCGAGCGCGGCGGTCACCGGGCCAATGGCGATGACCACCAGCCAGCCCATCGCCACGTAGATCGCGGTCGACAGGCCGCGGAAGCGCCCGGTGTAGAACAGCTTGAACACCACGCCGGCCAGCGCCAGCGTCCAGATCGCGCCGAACAGCCAGCAGCCAATGGAGCCGCGCAGGCCGATCAGGGTGAACGGGGTGTAGGTGCCGGCGATCAGCAGGTAGATCGCGCAGTGGTCGAACACCTTGAGCCGGCCCTTGGCGACCGGGTGCTGGATCGAGTGGTACAGGGTGGAGGCGACGTAGAGCAGCAGCAGGGTCACCCCGAACACGATCGAGGCGCCGAGCTGCCAGCCGTTGCCGTACAGCGCAGCCAGGGTGATCAGCACTGAGCCGGCGGCCAGCGCGGCCGTGGCGCCGAGGCCATGGGTCAAGGCGCTGGCAAGCTCCTCGCGCTTCTCGCGCAGGCTGGTGTGGTCGGCGGCGCTGGTCATCGGGGGCGGTCCGGCGGGGGAGTGGACACCGCGATTATGGCCCGCGCCCGGCGTGCTGTCAGACCGGCACGCTGTCAGGGGGGCATGCTGTCAGACGGCATGCTGTCAGGTGGGTACGCCCGGCACGAAGTGGGCTGTTTTGCATCCTGCACCCGCAACGACGCATGAGAAGCGCCGGCATGTACCCGCCACGCCCGGCACCACGCCCGGCGGCAGTTCGGCGCGCCGATCAGCCTGTCGCGGTGGCGTGCGCGTGTTCGCGGGTGGCGAGGAACTCCACGCCGCTCGCGCGCTCCTCCGCCAGTTGCAGGTTGACCCGGGTCGGTGCCAGGTAGACCAACTGGTCGGCGCCGTCGAGCGCGAGCTGCATGGCGTACTTGTCGCGGAAGTCCTCGAGCTTCTTCGCGTCCTTGCAGCGGATCCAACGTGCGGTGGCAACCTGCACCGGTTCGAAGGACGCCTCGACGCCGTACTCGTCTTTCAGCCGGTAGGCGACCACGTCGAATTGCAGCACGCCGACCGCGCCCAGGATCAGATCGTTGCTCATCATCGGCTTGAAGAACTGGGTCGCGCCTTCCTCCGACAGCTGCGCCAGGCCCTTCTGCAACTGCTTGAGCTTGAGCGGGTCGCGCAGGCGCGCGCGCCGGAACAGCTCGGGCGCGAAGTTGGGAATGCCGGTGAACGCCAGCGCCTCGCCCTCGGTGAAGGTGTCGCCGATCGAGATCGTGCCGTGGTTGTGGATGCCGATGACATCGCCGGGATAGGCCTCGGCGGCGATCTCGCGGTCGGAGGCCATGAAGGTCAGCGCATTGGCCAGCTTCACTTCCTTGCCGGTGCGCACGTGGAAGGCCTTCATGCCGGCGGAGAAGCGCCCCGAACACACGCGCATGAACGCCACGCGGTCGCGGTGCATCGGGTCCATGTTGGCCTGGATCTTGAACACGAAGCCGGTGAGCTTGGGTTCCTGCGGCGCCACGTCGCGCGTGGTGGTAGCGCGCGGGCGCGGCGACGGCGCATGTGCGACGAAGAAATCCAGCAGCGGTTGCACACCGAAATTGTTGACGCCCGAGCCGAAGAACACCGGCGTCTGCCGGCCGGCGAGGTATTCCGCCAGGTCGAAGGGATGGCTGGCGCCCTGCACCAGTTCCAGCTCGTCGCGCAGGCTGGCCAGCATGTCGGCGCCGATCCGCTCCGCCAGGCCCGGGGCATCGAGCGAGGGGAAGATGGTCGAGTCCTGGCGGGTGAAGTTGCGCCCCGGCTCGTAGAGGTGCACTTCGCCGCTGATCAGATGCACCACGCCCTTGAGCCGCTGGCCCATGCCGATCGGCCAGGTCACCGGCGCGCACTGGATGCCCAGCACGCTCTCGACTTCATCGAGCAGGTCGATCGGGTCCTTGCCCTCGCGGTCGAGCTTGTTGATGAAGGTCATGATCGGCGTGTCGCGCATGCGGCACACCTCCATCAGCTTGATCGTGCGCTCCTCAACGCCCTTGGCCACGTCGATCACCATCAGCGCGCTGTCCACTGCGGTCAGCACGCGGTAGGTGTCCTCGCCGAAGTCGGCGTGGCCGGGGGTATCGAGCAGGTTGACGATGCGGCCCTCGTACGGGAACTGCATCACCGAGCTGGTCACCGAGATGCCGCGTTCCTTCTCCAGCGCCATCCAGTCGGAGGTCGCGTGGCGCGCGGCCTTGCGGCCCTTGACGCTGCCGGCCATCTGGATCGCGCCGCCGAACAGCAGCAGCTTTTCGGTGAGGGTGGTCTTGCCGGCGTCGGGGTGCGAGATGATCGCGAAGGTGCGGCGGCGGGCGGCTTCGGTGGCGACGTCGGACATGCGGGGGACGCACGCGACGGCGTGCACTCGGGAAACGGGAAGGGCGCGATTATACGCGGGCGTCGGATGCCGGCGCCGGGGCGCGGATATCGCCTGTCGCCCGTGGATTCAGGGCGACGCGTCCACGGCCGCGGGCACTTCCACAGGCGCGGGCACTTCGCTGAAGCGCAGGATGCCGCCGGGTCCGAACATCCGGAACGGCAGCGACACCAGGCGCATGCCGTGGTTGGCCTGCACCACGAAATGCAGGTGCGGACCGCTGCTGGCCCCGGTATTGCCGGAGAACCCGATGATCGCGCCACGGCGGACCGGTGTGCCGGGTGCGACCACGACCCCGCCGCGCTGCAGATGGGCGTAGAGCGCCATCGTGCCGTCGTCGTGCAGGATGCGGACGAAGTTGGTCCGCGCCGGATCGGACACGGCCGGACGGCCTGGTCCTGCTGTCGCGCCTGCGCCGGTCGCCGAGCCCACCGTGGATTCGACCTGCATCACCACGCCGTCGCGCGCGGCCAGCACCGGCGTGCCCTCGGCGACCGCGAAATCCACCGCGTAGCGGTTTTCGTCGTCGTTGTGGCTGAAGCCGCCGCCGAATCCCTGGCTGACCCGGGGAGGCACGCCGCGAAGCGGGAAACGGTATTCGACATCGCGCGCGCGCGCCCCGGGTGCGCCGGGAACGCTGGTCAGCCACAGGCCGGCGGTGGCAACCGCCTGCCCGTTCCCATGCAGGCGGCTGATCACGGCGCTGCCCCGGGCGGGCACGGTGGCACGCGCGGGCAAGGCCGGTGCTGCATGTGGCGCGGTGCCGTCGGCGCGCAACAGCACCTCGACCGGGCCGGACAACGGGTTGTCGGCGATCGCCAGCGCGCCATCGGGCGTGGCGACCACGCGCAGCTGCACGACCGCAGGCAGCGCCCTGTCCAAAGTATCCGCGGGGCGTTGCGCGGCCAGTGACGCAGGCAACAGCAGTGCCAGCGCGAGCGCCCAGCCACCGAAGGCCAGCGGTCGCGCGCGGGCGCTCATTGCACGCAGGCCGGGTCCAGTTGCAGGCTGGTGACGAGCTCGCGCAGGTCGAACGCACCGACTGCGCGGTCGGCATGCACCGCGAACAGGGCGCCGCCGGGAAATGTGCGGGTCGGCGCGGCGTGCAGCGCGATGCCGTCAGTGCCGCCGACATTGGCGCCGGTGAAGGCGCCCACCGGTGCCAGCGTCTGCCGGTCGAACAGGCGGAACACCGTGCGTGGGCTGACCTGGTCGGCGACCACCCAGTAGCCGGTGTCGATGCCGCAGGCCCACAGCGCGATGCCTTCGGGTTCACCCAGGAAGATGCCGACGGGCAGGGCGCGCCCGGTCGGCCGGCCGTCGAAGTCGTACTCGCGCAGCGTCGCCGCGTGACGGGTGTCCTCGTCGGCGATCAGCAGCCGCCCGGATGCCGGGTCGCCGGCAATCGACTCGACGATGCGCAGGGCGGTCGCTTCGCTGGTATCGCCGAAACTGCCGAGCGCGGTCGCCGTGATGCCGTCGTCGGCGTCGCTGTCGAGGCGGTAACGGCGCACGCGCTGGTCGAGCTGCTCCAGCGGTGGCACCTGGCGGAAGTCCGGCCCCTCCATGAAGCTGTCGGTGACATAGACCTCCAGCGTGCCCGGCGCGGTCTCGTGCAGCCACAGGCCGTAGGGACTGCGCAGCTCCGGCGTACCGAACACCAGCGCCGGGGTGAATGCCGGCAGTGCCATGACCTGTACCCGATGGTTGTCGCGCTCGGAGACCAGCAGCAGGTCGCCATGCACGAACACGCCATTGGGCCGGTTGAACTGGCCCGGTGCCTCCCCCTTGCCACCGACCTCGCGCAGCGCCGCGCCGGTGTCGGCGTCGAACACCACCAGTTCGTGGCCGCGCTTGGCGCTGGCGATCAGCCAGGTGTCGCCGTCGGGCGTGGGCCAGGTGGCCAGCGAATCGAGTTCGGCGTCGGCCAGGGGGTCGGTCACATAGCGCTCGGCAATGACCGGCAGTTGCCCGGGCGCGGTATCGGCAGCGGAGTGCGGGAGGTTGCCGCGGGTGGCGCAACCGGCGAGACAGGCCAGCGACAGGGCGGCCACGGAGAGGAATTTCGACATCACGTGGATTATGCCCGTGCATTCAGGAAAACGCGCAGCGGCAGCGGCGACGGTCCGGATTGAATCCATCGCTTCATCCGAATGTAGCGATTGACAACCGGATCCGGGGCTGGCAACCTGCGCGGCATCCATCGAGACCGGCTGAGGGACAGGCCCTTTGAAGCCGGGGCAACCTGATGGAGCCAGCGCCAGTCGCAGGCTCTCTCGCGGTGCCAAATCCTGCGGGGACCTGTGCGTCCACCGGAAGATGGTTGTGGCCCTTCGCGCGATGCGGGGGGCGGCATCCGCCGATCAGGCGCCTTCCGGCATTCCCCGCAGCAGCGATGGATCCTGTTTCCTTCGGATCCGCCTGCCATGAGCCTTGTCGACCCTTCGCCCCGTACTGCCGACGCCAGCGCATCGTTCTGCGATTCGCTGCACCTTGCTGCCGACCGAACCGTCGCACCGCCTGCGTATGTCGCCCCTGCAGCGGGCGCCGACAGCGCGACCCGCGGCCGCATCCGCGTGGCGCTGCCGATGCGCCACGCCGGCGTCCAGCAGGTGGAGCTTGCCTGGGAGCTGCGCGGCGCGGCCGGCGCCCCGGTGGTGTTCGTGGCCGGCGGCATTTCCGCGCATCGCCATGTCGCCGCAAGCGCGACCTTCGCCGAGCCGGGCTGGGCCGACCATCTGCTCGGCGAGGCGCGCGCGCTCGATCCCGCGCGGGTGCAGGTGCTGGCCTTCGATTTCGTCGGCGCCGATGGCGCGCTGGATGCGCCGATCGACACCGCCGACCAGGCCGATGCCGCCGCCGCGCTGCTCGACGCGCTGGGCATCGCCCGGTTGCATGCCTTCGTCGGCTATTCCTACGGTGCACTGGTCGGCCTGCAGTTCGCGGCCCGGCATGCGGAGCGCCTTGAGCGGCTGGTCGCGGTCAGCGGCGCGCATCGCGCGCATCCCTATGCGGCCGCGTGGCGCGCGCTGCAGCGCAAGGCGCTGGCGCTGGGCGAGTTGCAGTGCGCGGGCGGCGAGGGCCTGTCGCTGGCGCGCCAGTTCGCGATGCTGAGCTACCGCACGCCCGAGGAATTCTCCGAGCGCTTCGACGCCGCGCCGGTGGTGGTCAACGGCCAAGTGCGGGTTGCCGCCGAGGACTACCTCGACGCCGCGGGCGCGCGTTATGTCGCGCGCACTTCCGTGACCGCCTGGCGGCGGCTGTCGGAATCGATCGACCTGCACCGCGTCGACCCCGCCACGGTGCGCGTGCCGACCACCGTCGTCGCGGTCGAAGGCGACCGCCTGGTGCCGCTGTCGGACGCAGTGACACTGCTCGAAGGGCTGGGCCCGCGCGGCCAGTTGCGCGTGCTGCGCTCGGCCTACGGCCACGACGCATTCCTGAAGGAAACCGACCGCATCGACGCCATCCTGGCGACGGCATTGCACAAGACCGGAGACAAGGCATGAGCATCCCCGACACCCACGCAGCCCCCGCCGCCTGTCGCCCGGCCACGCGCGCCGTGCGCGCCGGCATCGACCGCGATCCCGCCTATGGCGCGGTGACCCCGCCGATCGTGCTGTCGAGCAACTTCAGCTTTGCCGGCTTCGACCAGAAGCGCCAGTACGACTACACCCGCAGCGGCAACCCGACCCGCGACCTGCTGGGCGAGGCGCTGGCCGAGCTGGAAGGCGGCGCCGGCGGCGTGGTCACCCCGACCGGCATGGCCGCGATCACCCTGGTGCTCAATGCGCTGCTGCAGCCGGGCGACCGCCTCGTGGTGCCGCACGATGCCTACGGCGGCAGCTGGCGGCTGTTCGATGCGCTGGCGCGCAAGGGCCATTTCGAGCTGGTGACCGCCGACCTGACCGACCCGCGCTCGCTGGCCGATGCGCTGGCGAAGTCGCCGCGCGTGGTGCTGATCGAGACGCCATCCAACCCGCTGCTGCGCATCACCGACCTGCGCTTCGTCATCGAGGCCGCGCACCGCGCCGGCGCACTGGCGGTGGTCGACAACACCTTCCTGTCGCCGGCGCTGCAGCGACCGATCGAGTTCGGCGCCGACGTGGTGCTGCACTCCACCACCAAGTACATCAACGGCCACAGCGACGTGGTCGGCGGCGCGGTGGTCGCGCGCGATGCCGCGCTGCATGCGCAGTTCGCCTGGTGGGCGAATGCGCTGGGCATCACCGGTTCGCCGTTCGACAGCTTCCTGACCCTGCGCGGCCTGCGCACCCTCGATGCCCGCCTGCGCGTGCACCAGGAGAACGCCGCCGGGGTGGTCGCGCTGCTCGATGCGCACCCGGCGGTTGCGACGGTGTACTACCCGGGGCTCGCCTCGCACCCCGGCCATGCGATCGCGGCGCGGCAGCAGTCGGGCTTCGGCGCGATGCTGGCCTTCGAGCTGCAATCGGCCGATGGCGTCGACCAGGCCGAGGTGGTGCGCGCGTTCGTCGATGGCCTGGGGCAGTTCACCCTGGCCGAATCGCTGGGCGGGGTGGAAAGCCTGATCGCGCATCCGGCCACGATGACCCATGCGGCGATGACGCCCGAGGCGCGCGCGGCGGCCGGGATTTCCGACGGCCTGCTGCGGCTGTCGGTCGGCATCGAGGCGCTGGAGGACCTGCAGGCTGATCTGCTGGCCGCGCTCGATCGCGCCAGTGCGGTCATCGAGGCGGCGGCCACGCAGGCCGCGCGCAAGCGGGTGGACGCATGAGCGCCGTCGTGCAGTTGCGCCGCGCCGCCCGGCCGCAGGCGAAGGGTCCGCGCCTGGCGCTGCTGGGCACCGGTACCGTGGGCAGCGCGTTCGTTGCCCGCTACAGCGCGCTGGCCGAGCAGGGTGTGGCGCTGCCGGACGTGTCGTGGATCTGCAATTCGCGCACCCAGCTCGCCGGCGCCGGCGCCGGCGACCTCGACGCGGTACTGCGCCACGCGCGTGCCGCGGCCTCGCGCCGCAGCGGGTTTCCGCCGTGGGCGGAGGGCGAGAGCCCGCGGCCCGGCGACATCGTGGTCGACGCCACCGCCAGCGAGACCGTCGCCGACTGGCATCCCGAATGGCTGGCGCGTGGCATCCACGTGGTGACGGCCAACAAGCTGGGCACCGGCGGCGACCTCGGGCGCGCGCAGGCGATCAATGATGCCGGGCAGGCCGGCGGCCGCTACGGCGACAGCGCCACCGTCGGCGCCGGGCTGCCGCTGCTGCGCAGCCTGCGCGCGCTGGCCGCCGGCGGCGACCGCATCCATGCGATCGAAGGCGTGCTGTCGGGCTCGCTGGCCTGGCTGTTCGATGGCTGGGCGGGCGACGAGACTTTCTCCGCGCGGGTGCGTCGGGCGCAGGCCGCCGGCTATACCGAGCCGGACCCGCGCATCGACCTGTCGGGCGAGGACGTGCGCCGCAAGCTGCTGATCCTGGCGCGCAGCGCGGGCTTCGCGCTGTCGGCGCACGAGGTCGCGGTGGAATCGCTGGTGCCTGCGGCGCTGGCCGCGGCGGCACCGGGCCGGGTCGACGGCCTGCTGGACGCGCTGGATGCACCGCTGGCGGTGCGCCGCGCCGCCGCGGCCGAGGCGGGTCTGCGGCTGTGCGTGGTTGGCCGCTTCGATGCACAGTCCGGGGCCTCGGTCGCGCTGCAGGCGCTGCCGTCCACGCATCCGCTGTGCGCCGGCGGCGGCACCGACAACCGCGTGGCGATCCACAGTGACCGTTACCGCGAACGCCCGCTGGTGATCCAGGGGCCGGGGGCGGGGGCGGACATCACGGCCGCGGCGCTGCTCGACGACGTGCTGGCGATCGCGCGGGGCTGGGCGCCGTAATCCCATGCAAGACCCTGGGGTTTACCCCAGGGTAGGGTCGGCCCGGATTGTGACCGCCACCCCGCGGCGATGGAATGCGTTCATTCAGTTTCAGTTTTCACGCCATTTCCATCCGACAGGGGCATTCCCATGACCGACCAACTCAACGTTTCCGTATCACTGAGCATCAGCGGCCAGCTGCCGACGCCGGCCGCCAGTTCCGCCAGCACCCAGCGCACGGCCGACGGCCGCGTGCAGTTCGAGAACGACAACTACCGCATCACCGCCGGCGACAACGACGAGGTCATCGTCAACAACAAGAACACCGGCGAGACCTATCGCATCTGGGGCGACCCGCATGTGGAGATCGACGGCAAGCACGCGTTCGATTTCTGGGGCCAGACCACGTTCAAGCTCGACGACGGCACCAAGGTGACGATCCAGACCACGCCATGGGACAAGGGCGGCAACGGCGCCACGGTGGCGTCGGTGGTCACCATCACCGATGGCGACTACGGCGTGCAGATCAGCGGCGTGGACAGCAACACCTACGGTGACCTGTCGTTCCAGGAGTTCGCCGGCGGCGGCAAGGTGCTCGACGCGGCGGTGCGTGATGGCAACGTGCTGCTGGAGAACGAGAACGGCCGCGGCTTCATCGCCGTCGACAAGAACGGCAACATCCAGAACGTCGACCAGGCCTTCATCCTCGCCACCGACGAGCTGAAGAACGGCGGCCCCGATTTCCTGGCGCACTTTGCCGAGATCTTCTCGTTCTTCACCGGCCTGACCTCGATCAGCTTCAACGGCCTGCTGGGCCTGGGCGAGGACAACCCCAGCCGCGAGCCCACGCCGGAAGGCAAGCCGCAGCCGCCGTGGCAGTTCAGCCTGACTCTGTCGATCAACTACAGCGCCTGATCGACATGAGGTGATCCGGTGCCGCGGCGACCGCGCCGCAGCGCCCAGGCAGACCCCGGCCCAGGCCGGGGTTTGTCGTTCCGGGGCGGGCTGTCGCCGGGGATGCGGCGGTTGGCCCGCACGTGGCTGTGACCGTGACCGCGCGGCGGCGGATCGGCTGGCACAATCCAGTCCCCAGCCACTTGCCCGCATGCCATGGAGATCGATCCCGACGAGGTCCGACGCCTGCGCGAACTGCGCGCCTGGTCGCAGGAGCGGCTGGCGGAGATCGCCGGCCTGAGCGTGCGCACGGTGCAGCGGGTCGAGCGCGGCGAAGGTGCATCGCTGGAGACCCGGATGGCATTGGCGGCCGCGCTGGAGGTCGAGCTGACGGCGTTGTGCCGGCCGGCGGACAAGCCCGCGGCCGATCCCGGGCAGCTTCCCGCTGCCAGGCCGGACGGCCTGAGCGAGCAGCAGTTCCGCCACCTGATGGTCGGCCTCGGGATCGCCATCGTGTTCGCGCTGTTCCTGATCATCGGCTACGCCGCCGGGCGCGATGTTGCCGCCAAGATGAATCGCGAGAAGGCCGAGTGCGTGGCCGAGGGGCGTACCGACTGCGCCTAGGCGGGGTCTTGCAAGTGACTGATCCGCAAGGAGTGTCGTGTCGGTGTCGGGTGATTGTCGGGTCGCTGGCGTGGCCTGCGGGGCGGGATCGCGCGGCAATGGCGCCACCTTCCCCGTCCCCAGGAGATCGCCATGACCGAGCACACCGTCCAGATCAGCCGCCCCCAGATCGAGCGCCTGTGCCGCTATCGTCTCTGGAGCCGGCCGCAGCTGCTGCAGCGCGCCGGACTCGATGCCGAGACCTTGCAGCAGGCCGAAGCGCAGGGCCGCGCGCCGCTGCCGGTGGCCTGCGCACTGGCATCGGCGCTGGGGGTGTCGCCCGCCGTGCTGGATGGTGCATCGCCCGCGGGACGCAACTGGGTGCAGATGCGCGCGGCGTGGGCGGGCATCGCCATCGCCGCCGTCATGCTGCTGTCGCTGTCGTTCGGTTACCAGGTGGGCGCGGATGTGGCGCGCCAGCAGAACCAGAAGGACTGCATCGCGGCCGGCGGCGCCGATTGCCGCTGAGGCCGGTGAGCCGCCCGGCCCTCAACATTCGATGACGTTGACCGCCAGTCCGCCGCGCGAGGTTTCCTTGTACTTGTCGCGCATGTCGCGGCCGGTGTCGCGCATGGTCCTGATCACCTTGTCCAGGCTGACCTTGTGCTTGCCGTCGCCGCGGA
>JAFAFY010000155.1 GCA_023423235.1 Pseudomonadota bacterium | reverse complement strand
CCTCTCCCGCGTGCGGGATAGGGGCTCAAGCAGATTCGGCGAGGCGCTTGATGCCCGGGAACCCCAGCGCCTCGCGCTGCGCGGCGTAGGCCTTGGCCACCGCCTGGGCGAGCGTGCGCACGCGCAGAATGTAGCGCTGGCGCTCGGTCACGCTGATCGCGCGGCGTGCATCCAGCAGGTTGAAGCTGTGCGAGGCCTTGCACACCTGCTCGTAGGCGGGCAGCGGCAGGTCCAGCGCGACCAGCTTGAGCGCCTCGGCCTCGCAGGCGTCGAAGCGGTGGAACAGCTCGGCGACGTCGGCGTGCTCGAAGTTGTAGGCGCTCTGCTCGACCTCGTTCTGGTGGTAGACGTCGCGGTAGGTCACCGGTGTGCCGTCGGGGCCGTGGGTCCAGACGATGTCGAACACGTTGTCGACGTTCTGCAGGTACATGCACAGGCGCTCGAGGCCGTAGGTGATCTCGCCGAGCACCGGCCGGCATTCCAGCCCGCCGGCCTGCTGGAAATACGTGAACTGGGTGACTTCCATACCGTTGAGCCAGACTTCCCAGCCCAGGCCCCAGGCGCCGAGCGTCGGCGATTCCCAGTTGTCCTCGACCAGGCGCAGGTCGTGCACCTGCGGGTCGATGCCCAGCTCCTTGAGCGAGTCGAAATACAGGTCGACGATGTTGTCCGGGTTGGGCTTCATCGCCACCTGGTACTGGTAGTAGCGCTGCAGGCGGTTGGGGTTGTCGCCGTAGCGGCCGTCGGTCGGACGGCGGCAGGGCTGCACATAGGCCGCGTTCCACGGCTCAGGGCCGAGCGCACGCAGGAAGGTCGCCGGGTGGAAGGTGCCGGCGCCGACCTCCAGGTCGAGCGGCTGGATCAGCACGCAGCCCTGCCGGGCCCAGTAGGCGTTGAGCGTCTGGATCAGCTGCTGGAACGTCGGTCCGGTCATCGGAAAAAGGCGGCTGCGGGGGCGCGCTAGTATAGCGGCCCGTGCCAGTCCGCCCGCGGCGGAACCGGCCCCGGCCCAGGGAGCAAGCCTTGAACCAACCGCGCGTGATCGCCCCGCCACGGCTGCCTGGCGGGCGCCTGCAACTGGAGCCGGTGATCGCCGCGCTGGCCGCCGATGGCCTGCTGGCCCCGGCCGAGGCCGAGCGCGCACGCGCGGCCGGACGGGCGACGCGCGGACTCGATGCGGTGCATCCGCTGGTGCTGCTGGCCAACCTCAAGCTGCCTTCGGCGCAGCGCCCGGGCAGCGAACTCGGCCTGGAGACGCTGACCGAATGGCTGGCGCAGGCCGCCGGGCAACCGTACCTGCGCATCGACCCGACCAGGATCGCGGTGGCCGACGTCACCGAACTGGTCTCGCATGCCTATGCGCGGCGTCACCGCATCCTGCCGGTGGCGGTGACGCCCGAGCGCGCGCGCATCGCCACCAGCGAGCCGCTGGCGCTGGACTGGCTGCCCGACATCCAGCGCCTGCTGCGGCGCGAGATCGACCTGGTGGTCGCCAATCCGCTGGACCTGCACCGCTACACGATGGAGTTCTTCGGCGTCACCCGTTCGATCCGCGGCGCCAGCGACATCCGCGAGGGCGGCAGCGAGGCACCGACGTTCGAGCAGCTGGTCGAGCTGGGGCGCTCGGGCGACGTCAACGCCGACGACCACCACATCGTCCATATCGTCGACTGGCTGCTGCAGTACGCCTACGAGCAGCGCGCCTCCGACATCCACCTGGAGCCGCGCCGCGACATCGGCCGCGTGCGCTTCCGCATCGACGGCGTGCTGCACAAGGTCTTCGAGATGCCGCCGCCGGTGATGACCGCGGCGGTGAGCCGGATCAAGGTGCTCGGGCGCATGGACCTGGCCGAGCGCCGGCGCCCGCAGGACGGCCGCATCAAGACCCGCTCGCCGGGCGGGCGCGAGGTCGAGATGCGCCTGTCGACGATGCCCACCGCATTCGGCGAGAAGGTGGTGATGCGCATCTTCGACCCCGACACCGCGTTCAAGCCGATCGAGCAACTCGGCTTCGACCCCGGCGAGGCCGCGGCCTGGAACGACCTGGTGCAGCGCCCGCACGGCATCGTGCTGGTGACCGGCCCCACCGGCTCGGGCAAGACCACCACGCTGTATTCGACGCTGAAGAAGCTGGCGTCCGACGACGTCAACGTCTGCACTGTCGAAGACCCGATCGAAATGGTCTCGGTCGAACTCAACCAGATGCAGGTCCACCACGCGATCGACCTGACTTTCGCCCAGGGCGTGCGCACGCTGCTGCGCCAGGACCCGGACATCATCATGATCGGCGAGATCCGCGACCTCGATACCGCGCAGATGGCGGTGCAGGCCTCGCTGACCGGCCACCTGGTGCTGTCCACGCTGCACACCAACGACGCGCCGTCGGCGATCACCCGCCTGCTCGACCTCGGCCTGCCGCACTACCTGATCGCCTCCACCCTCAACGGCGTGCTCGCCCAGCGCCTGGTGCGCACGCTGTGCACCCACTGCAAGCAGCCGCGCGCGGTGGATGCCGAAGGCTGGCGCGCGTTGGTGGGGCCGGGCAGTGCATTGCCGCCGCCGACCACCGCCTGCGGCCCGGTCGGCTGCCTGGAATGCCGCAACACCGGCTATTTCGGCCGCCTGGGCATCTACGAACTGATGCCGATGACCCCGGCGCTGCGCGCGCTGATCCGCGCCGACATGGACCTGGCCGGCTTCAGCCGCGCCGCGGTCGCCGGTGGCCTGCGCACCCTGCGCATGGCCGGCGCCGAGAAGGTCGCCCAGGGCCTGACCACGATCGAGGAAGTGATGACGGTGCTGCCGCCGCAGGAATGAGCGCGCGCGGGGCCGCGTGTGTGCCGTTGCCGCTGGCAGGCCGCAGCGCGATCCGCGGCAGCCCGCGGACGCGGTGATGGCGGGCTTCGATGCCACCCGCCGATCCGCTACGCTGGCCGGCCCCGCGTCCCTGCCATCGCCCATGCCCCGCACCCGCCCGCTGCTGATTCTCGAAACCGGCCAGCCGGTCCCCTCGATGCGCCGCCACGGCAGCTTTCCGCACTGGATCCGGGTCGCGGCGGGCGTGCCGCAGCACGAGGTCGAGGTGGTCGATGTCGCCGGCGGCGCCGCATTGCCGGACGCCGATGCCTATCGCGGCGTGCTGGTCACCGGCTCCGGGGCCATGGTCACCGACCGCGCCGACTGGAGCGAGCGCAGCGCCGCCTGGCTGCACGACGCCGCGCACGCCGGCACGCCGCTGCTGGGCATCTGCTACGGCCACCAGCTGATCGCGCATGCGCTCGGCGGCGAGGTCGGGCCCAATCCGCGCGGCCGCGAGATGGGCACCTTCGCGCTGGAGCGTCATCCCGAGGCCGCCGCCGATCCGCTGCTGGGCCATCTCGATCCCGTGTTCCGGGCCCAGACCACGCACCTGCAGAGCGTGCTGCGCCTGCCCGAGGGCGCGACCGTGCTGGCCCGTTCCGCGCTCGACCCGCACCATGCCTTCCGCTGGCGCGGGCATGTCTGGGGCGTGCAGTTCCACCCCGAATTCAGCGCCACCCACATGCGCGGTTACATCCGCGCCCGCGCCGACGCCCTGCGCGCGGAAGGCGCCAGCCCGCCGGCGTTGGTGGCCGGCGTGCGCGCCACCCCGCAGGCGCGCGAGGTGCTGCGCCGGTTCGTCCGGGTGACGGAAACGCCCGCGCGCGCCTGAGAACCTGAGAAAAATTCGCCTGCCTGCTGCGACCGCCGCCAGACGCCCTCGACTGCGTTGCCCTGCATCAAATCCGGCGTCATTTGCCTCGGCAAACTCCTTGGATTTCACGCAGGGCGCCTTGTCGAGGACGCCTGGCGACGGTCTCGCGACGGCATTCGATATTTTTCTCAGGCTCTGAGCCGTCGTGCGGCGCCCGCGCCGGGCCTCGGCAGGACGGGTGCATGCAGTACGATGACGCCCGCGTGGCGCGTGGCCACGTCGCAGACGACGGGAAAGCAGGCAGATGACGACGCGGATGGTGAGTGCCGGCCACGGCTGGAAGTGGCTCGTGCAGGGGGTCAATGTCGGCCGCGGCAATCCCAGGGCGGTGTACGGCGCGATCGCGATCCTCGCCGCGCTGGCGTTGTTGCCCAGCGTGCTGCAGCTGGTCCTGCAGCAGGCGCTGGGCCTGGACGCGCGCGCGCAGCTGATGGTCATCGGCGCAGTCTCGCTGCTGTCGATGTTGCTGTATCCGCTGCTGATCGGCGGCGTGCTGCGGGTCATCGACGGCGTCGAGCACGGCCGCCCGGCGCAGGCCAGCGACATCTTCGCCACGTTCTCGGACGGTGCCGGCCGGCTGATGGGCTTCGGCGTGCTGATGGGTGCGCTGTACATCGCCACGTTCTATGCGCTGATCAGCGCCTTTGGCGACGGCGTGATCGAGTGGTACATGCAGGTCCTGGAAATCAGCCAGGAACTCAACGCCGAGGGCGCGCCGGCCACGCCGCCCGAGCTGCCGCTGCCGCCCGCCGGGATCGGCCCGCTGATGGCGCTGGGCGTGCTGTTCGGCCTGTATTTCGCCACCGTCTACGCGATCGGCCTGGGCCAGGTCGCGCTGGGTCGCCGGCCGGTCGGCGGCGCCTTCGTCGATGGCCTCGGCGGTGCGCTGAAGAACGCGCTGCCGGTCATCGTGGTCGGTGCGCTGGCGATGGCCGGCGCGTTCGTGCTGCTGCTTGCCTTCGCGATGGTCGCCACCCTGATCACCATCGTCGCCGGGCTGCTGCATCCCGCGCTCGCCGCGTTCCTGGTGCTGCCGATCTATTTGCTGTTGCTGCTCGCGCTGTACATCGTCATGTTCGGCATCATGTACGCCATGTGGCGCGACATCTGCGGCCAGCCGCCCGCGCCGGGCGCGCCGGTGCCGGGCAGCAATGGCGGCAGCATCGAGCTCTGAGCCTCCGGCGCCCGCGTTCGCGCGGGCAGCGGCCTACATCAGCCCCAGCGTCGCATCCAGCGCGGCGTTGACCACGCGGTCGACGTGGCGCAGCAGCAGCGCCAGCAGCAGGAAGCAGGCCGGCAGCTGCACCGCCAGCCACAGCCGGGCGGCGAATGGCATCGGCGCCTCGTCGACGCGCACCACGCGGGTGCCGGCGATGCGGTCGTGCAGGGCCTGGTAGCGCGGCGGCAACGCGGCCAGGGCGTGGCCGAAATTCAGGCTCAGCCATGACAGCAGGCCCCCGGCCTGGCGCAGCGCGGCGCGGACCAGGCCCGGCGGCGAGGCATCGTCGTCGACCACCCGCAGGCCCAGCAGGCGTTTGCCCGGGGTGGCCTGCCAGCGCGAGCCCTCGAAGCCGGCGAAGTACGGCAGCGACAGCAGCGCGAACACGGCCCAGGCCGGCAGCAGCAGCGCCGACAATGCGAGCGCGAGTTCGCCGGTGGCGGCATGCAGCGCCGGCGCACCCAGCAGCGTGGACAGCATGGCCAGGGGCGGCAGTCCGGCCGCGACCGCGTCGGTCATCGCCGTGGCCATGCCGGCCGCCAGCGCCACCAGGGCCTGGTCGGTCGCGACCAGGCCGCTGCACAGCCAGCGGTGCAGCAGGATGACGACCAGCAGCGCCAGCAGCGCCGCGTCCAGCGACCAGGCCGCGTAGCGGCGCAGCATCGGCGCCGGGGTCATTCCGTGTCCCGGACGGTGCCGGGCCTGGGCGCCAGCAGGCGCGCGGCGATGATGCCGGCCTCGTACAGCAGGCACATCGGAATCGCCAGCATCAGCTGCGAGACGACATCCGGCGGGGTGATGACCGCGGCCAGCACGAACACGCCCACCACCGCGTAGCCACGCGCCTCGCGCAGCTGGTCGGTGGTCACCCAGCCCAGCAGCACCAGGATCACCAGCGCCACCGGCAGCTCGAAGCTCAGGCCGAAGGCGAGGAAGATCACCAGAACGAAGTTCAGGTAGGCGTTGATGTCGGTCATCATCGCCACGCCGTCGGGCGTCACCATCGTCAGGAACTTGAACACCGACGGCAGCACGAAGAAGAACGCGAACGCGCAGCCGATGTAGAACAGCGCCACCGACGAGGCCAGCAGCGGCAGCGCCAGGCGCTTCTCGCGCCTGTACAGCCCGGGCGCGACGAATGCCCAGGCCTGGTACAGCAGCCACGGCATGGTCACCACCAGCGCGGTGAAGAACGCGAGTTTCAGCGGGGCGAAGAACGGCGAGGCGACTTCCACCGCGATCAGGTGCGCGCCGTCGGGCAGCTTGTCGAGCAGCGGCTGCGCCAGCAGCCCGTAGAGCTTGTTGGCGAACGGCAGCAGGCACAGCAGCACGATGCCGGTGCCGGCGAGGCCGCGCATCAGGCGCGCGCGCAGCTCGACCAGGTGGTCGATCAGGCTGCTGTCGCCGGTGTCGTCGTCAGCGTGCGTGGCCATCGCGTCCGGTGTCCTGGTCGGCGGGCGGGGTGGTATCGGCCGCGGTCGATGCCGGGATCGATGGCGCCGGTGGCGCGGTCACGTCGCCGGCGATCGCGGTGGGCGTGCCACGCGCCGCGGCGGTGTCGCCGCTGTCGGCCGGGGGCCGGGGGTGCGGCGAAGGGGCGTCGTGTTCAGCGGGGGCGCTCGTGCCGGGCGCGGGCACACCGGGCGCAGGCACACTGGGCGGCCGGCGGACATCGTCGACCAGTGCCTGGCCTTCATCGCGCACGGCGTCGAACCCGCGTTGCGCCTGGGCGCCGGCATCGCGCAGCTGCGTCTGCACGTCGGCGATCGAACGCTGGGCCTGCTGCATCTCGCGCTTGAGATCCTCGGCGGCGAGTTCGCGTTCCAGTTCGGACTTCACCGAGTACCACTGCGCGCGTGCACGGCGCACCCACAGCCCGGCGAAGCGTGCGGCCTTGGGCAGGCGCTCGGGGCCGAGCACGATCAGCGCGACCACCGCGATGATCAGCAGTTCGCCGGTGCCGATTCCAAACATCGGGAGAAACGCGTACCCCGCGCGTCAGCGCGGGACGTTGTCGTCGTGGCGCGACTTGTCGGCGGACGTCTCGCGGTCCTTGGAATGATCGTCGAGCCGGGCATCCGGCGCGTCGTCGTCGTGCATGCCTTTCTTGAAGCCCTTGACCGCCTCGCCGATGTCACGCCCGGCGCCGCGCAGCCGCTTGGTGCCGAACACCAGCAGGACGACCAGAAGGACGATGAGCCAATGCCAGATGCTGAAACCGCCCATGTCGGGGTCCGTCGGAGTTGGGGTGTGCGTGCAGGATAACGCACCGGACGCGAACGCCGTGGCAGGACGGCGTGCGCATCGTGCGGATGGCCGCTCAGGTCTCCGGCAGCGGCTCGGCCTGCGCCGGTGTGTCCTGCACCGGCTCGAACGGCTGCGGCATCGGGTCGCCCTGCTGCGCGGGCACCGTGGTCGCCTCGGGCACCTGCTGGATCGCCGGGGCCTGCGGTTGCGGGGCGTTCGGCACCGCGGCGCCGCCGCGGGCGACGCGCGCGGTGGCGCTGGCCTCCTCCAGGCGGTCGCGGAAATCGACCACTGCGTTCGAGGGCGCCTGCCCGGGGCGGTTCT
>JAFAFY010000150.1 GCA_023423235.1 Pseudomonadota bacterium | reverse complement strand
CGATGGCGGGAGCCGCAGGGTCCGGCCGCTGCCGCAGCCAGTCCTCGTAACCACCGACGTACTCGCCGACCTGGCCGTCGCCTTCCATCACCAGGGTCGAGGTCACCACATTGTCGAGGAAATCGCGGTCGTGGCTGACCAGCAGCAGCGTGCCCGGATACTCGCCCAGCAGTTCCTCCAGCAGTTCCAGGGTCTCGACATCGAGATCGTTGGTCGGCTCGTCCATCACCAGCAGGTTCGAGGGCTGGGCGAACAGCTTGGCCAGCAGCAGGCGGTTGCGCTCGCCGCCCGAGAGCCGGGTGATCGGCGCGCGCGCGCGTTCGGGCGTGAACAGGAAGTCCTGCAGATAACCGATCGCATGCTTGCGCTTGCCGTTGATCTCGACGAAATCCTGGCCCTCGGCGACGTTCTCCAGCGCGTTCCAGTCCTCGCGCAGGGTGGCGCGGTACTGGTCGAAATAGGCGATCTGCAGTTGCGTGCCCGCGCGCACCTCGCCCGCCTGCGGCTGCAGTTCGCCCAGCAGCAGTTTCAGCAGCGTGGTCTTGCCGGTGCCGTTGGCGCCGATCAGGCCGACCCGGTCGCCGCGGAAGATCGTGGTCGAGAAATCGCGGATCAGGCAGCGCTCGCCGTAGGCGAAGGACACGTCCTTCAGCTCGACGACCTTCTTGCCGGAGTTGCCGGCCGATGCGGCCGCCATGCGCACGTTGCCGGTGAGGTCGCGGCGCTGCGCGCGCTCGACCCGCATGGCTTTGAGCCGGCGCACGCGGCCTTCGTCGCGGGTGCGACGGGCCTTGATGCCCTGGCGGATCCAGGCCTCCTCCTGCGCCAGCAGCTTGTCGAAGCGGGCCTGCTCCTGCGCTTCGGCATTGAGGCGCTCCTCGCGGCGGCGCACGTAGTTGTCCCAGTCGCCGGGCCAGCTGGTCAGCTGGCCGCGGTCGATCTCGACGATGCGCGTGGCCAGCGCGCGCAGGAAACGGCGGTCGTGGGTCACGAACACCAGCGCGCCGGACCACTGCTTGAGGAAGCCTTCCAGCCAGTCAATCGCGGCGATGTCGAGGTGGTTGGTCGGCTCGTCCAGCAGCAGGATGTCCGGCGCCGAAACCACCGCGCGCGCCAGCAGCACGCGCCGCTTCATGCCACCCGACAGCGACGAGAACGCCGCGTCGCCATCGAGCTGCAGGCGCTCCAGCACCTCGGTCACGCGCTGGTCGATGCGCCAGGCGTCCATCGCCTCGATCCGCGCCTGCACCTCGCCCAGCGCATCGCCGTCGATCTCCTCGGCATGCAGCAGGCGGTGGTACTCGGCCAGCGCCGCGCCGGCTTCGCCCAGGCCGTCGGCGACCACCTCGAACACGCTGCCGCGCGCGCCGGCGGGCACTTCCTGTTCCAGCCGGGCCACGCGCACGCCCTGCTCGCGGCGGATGTCGCCGTCGTCGGGCTTGAGTTCGCCCGCCAGCAGGCGCATCAGCGTCGATTTCCCGGCGCCGTTGCGGCCGATCAGGGCGACCCGCTCGCCGCGCTCGATCGAGAATTCCACCTGTTGCAGCAGCAGGGGTCCACCGACGCCGTAGTCGACGCCGTTCAAAGTCATCAAGGGCATGCGCGCAGTGTAGCGCCCCGGGGCGCCGAGCCGATGCGCCGCCCCCGCAGTCAGCCTGGCCAGGCGCAGGCGATGCCCGGCGCCATTCGACGACGCCCGTCGCATTTCCGGGCCGACGAGCACTGCAGAACCGCGGCGACTTAGGGCTATCCCTAGTTGGATGCGCGGCGCGAGGCGCGTATCACCTTGATTCCAATAGGTACGCCCAACCTGATCCCCCGCCCGGCCGCGCGCCCTGCCGGCCTGCATGCTCCGAGGAGTCCAGATGAACGCCATTTCCCCCGTCGGCCAGCAGAGCAGCTATCCCACCCTGGCCAACGATGCCGCGCGCAGCCTGACCATCCAGCACGGCGACTCGCTGTCGGCGCTCGCCGCGCAGCTCGGTGTACCGCTCGACAAGCTGCTGGCCGCCAACCCGCAGATCCTCAATCCCGATGTCATCTATCCCGGCGACCAGCTGAACGTGCCCGACGGCGCATCCGCCGCGCAGGGCGGTGGCGACTACACCGTGCAGGCCGGCGACACCCTGTCGGGAATCGCCGGCGCCCATGGTCTGTCCCTGCAGTCGCTGACGGCCGCCAACCCGCAGATTTCCAATCCCGACCTGATCCTGATCGGCGACCGCATCCAACTGCCCGGTGGGCCATCGCCGGGTACCGGCGGCGTACCGGATGCCGGCCCCGGCCCGGTGGAGGGCGCGGAACCCACCGCACCGGCCGCCCCGGGCGGCAACGCCGACGGCGTCACCGCAGCCCAGCTGCAGCAGATCGTGCCCCAGCTCAGCACGGCCAAGGCCGAGGCCGTCGCGCCGCATCTCAACGCGGCGATGGCCGAAGCCAACATCGATACGCCCGAGCGCCAGGCGATGTTCATCGCCCAGCTGGCGCACGAGAGCGGCGGCTTCCACTACATGGAGGAGATCGCCAGCGGCGCCGCCTACGAGGGCCGCGCGGACCTGGGCAATACCCAGCCCGGCGATGGCGAGCGCTACAAGGGCCGCGGCTATATCCAGGTCACCGGACGCCACAACTACACCGAGGCCGGACAGGCCCTGGGCCTGGACCTGGTCAACAACCCCGAACTGGCCGCGCAGCCCGAGAACGCCGCGCGCATCGCTGCCTGGTACTGGGAGAGCCGCGGCATCAACACCGCCGCCGACAGCGGCGACTTCACCCAGGTCACGCGCATGATCAATGGCGGCACCAACGGCCTGGCCGACCGCCAGGACTACTACGCCCGCGCGCAGGCCGCGCTGGACTGATTGCCGGCTGATGCCGCCGGGTTGAGGACCATCCGCGGGCACGAGGAAAACATCGCATGAACATGGCCATTTCCGGTGTCGGCTCCCAGGCAGCGGCGTCCTCCGGCGGCGGCGGTGGCCGCTCGCACACGATCCAGTACGGCGAATCGCTGTCGGGCATCGCCGCGCGCTACGGCGTCTCGGTACAACAGCTGATGTCGGCCAACCCGCAGGTCCGTAATCCCGACGTGATCTACCCCGGCGAACGTCTCGCGCTGCCCGGTGGCGGCGGGGGTGGTGGTGGCGCGCGCAGCCACACGGTGCAGTCGGGCGAATCGCTGTCTGGCATCGCCGCGCGCTATGGCGTGTCTGTCGGGCAGATCAGCGCGGCCAATCCACAGGTGCGCAATCCGGACATGATCTACCCGGGCGATCGCCTCAGCATTCCGGGCGGTGGCGGCGGTGGAAACAACGGTGGCGGCGGTGGCGGCGCAGCGGGTGGCGGCAGCTACACCGTGCGCTCCGGCGACGCCCTGTCCAGCATTGCCGCGCGCCACGGCACGACCACCCAGGCCCTGCTTGCCGCCAATCCGCAGATCCGCAACGCCGACATGATCTACGCCGGCGATACCCTGCGCCTGCCGGGTGGCAGCGGTGGCACCGGTGGCAGCGGCAACGTCGGCGGTGGCGGTGGCAGCGCGAGCGGCGGCAGCTACACGGTGCAGCCGGGCGACACCCTGTCGGGCATCGCGGCGCGCCACGGCGTTTCGACCCAGGCGCTGCTGGCCGCCAACCCGCAGATCCGCAACGCCGACATGATCTTTGTCGGCGACACCCTGCGCCTGCCTGGCGGCAGCAGCAGTGGCGGTGGTGGCAGCGGCCCGGTGACCGGACCTGCGCCGTCCCCGCCGCCGCTTCCCGGCGGCAACGCCGATGGCATCAGCGCGGGACAGCTGCGGCAGATCGTGCCGCAGCTCAGCGCCGCCCAGGCCGAGTCCGTGGTGCCGCACCTCAACTACGCCATGGCCGAGGCCAACATCAACACGCCGCAGCGCCAGGCGATGTTCATCGC
>JAFAFY010000080.1 GCA_023423235.1 Pseudomonadota bacterium | reverse complement strand
GATCCGTTACGCCCTGCTGGGCGGCGCGGTCGTGGTGATCGCCCTGGTCTACCTGCCGCGGCTGTGGTCCGGTGGCGATGCGCCGCGGCCGGTCGCCGGCGCGCCGGCCGCGCCGGACCTGGACATGGTGCCGCCGACGGTCGAAGCCAGCGTGCACCGCATCCGCACGCCTGCGGCGCTGGCCGAAGCGGTGCTGGGCGCCGAACTTGCCGCCTTGCCGGCCGGCGCCGCGGGCGGCCCGGTGTGCGTCTCGATCGACGACGCCGATCCCGCGCCCGAACTGCTGGCCCGCCTGCAGGCGGTCCGCACGGACCTGCATGCCGCCTCCAGTTGCGCTGCCGACAGCGATGCGCGCATCACGCTGGCCGTGACCAACTACCGCACCGACGGCTCGGGCGTCGGCACGCTCGATGTGGTCACCACGGCGGATGGATCGCCCGGTACGCGCACGCTGGACGTGCTTCGCGACGGCCGCGACTGGCATCTGCAAGGCGACCGACCGCCGGCACCGTGATGGCGACCTGACCCGGAGTCGGGTCACGCGCCGCCGTGCCGCGGATGCGGCGACCAGCGCAGGTACGCTGCGCGGCTTATCGAGCGTGTCACGGCCGTTCGGTGCGACTGCATGGCGACGTGGCATCGCGGTTGCGCGGACGAGGAGCGCGCCGACCGGCGCCGGAGCCGCGCCAAGGTCACATCCGCCCTACCCGCCGCGTCTGGCATGCTGAGTCCAACGCCGGAACCGCCGTCATGTACGCCACCCTCGCCGAGCCGACGCTTGAACAGCGCATCCACCTCGAACTGCCCGCCGCGCGCGGCGGCGACCAGGCCGCATACGGGCGCATCGTCCGCCTGAGCCAGAACGCGACCACCGCGATCGCGCTGGCGATCACCCGAGATGTACAGGCCAGCCAGGACATCGCCCAGGACGCCTACCTCAAGGCCTGGCAGCAGTTGCACCGGTTGCAGAACACCACCAGCTTCCTGCCGTGGCTGCGCCAGATCACCCGCAACCTGGCCCGCGACCACCTGCGCGCGCGCCAGGACCGCATCGTCGCCGGCGAGGCCGCCGAGCTGGCCATCGCCCACGCGGCAGATCCCGACGCCTGCCCGATGCAGCAGATCATCGACGACGAGACCGGCCGCGTCGCCGCCGACCTGATCTCGGAACTGCCCGACGACAGCCGCGAGGTCCTGCTGCTGTACTACCGCGAGGGCGGCAACTCGAAACAGGTCGCGGCGCTGCTGGGGCTGTCGGATGCGGCCGTGCGCAAGCGCCTGTCGCGCGCACGCCGCAGCCTGCGCGAGGACCTGATCGCGCGTTTCCGCGATTTCGCCGAGGGCTCCGCGCCCGGCGCCGCGTTCGCCCTGGTGGTGACCGCGGCACTGGGGACGATGACCAAGCCGGCGCTGGCGGCCACCGTCACCGGCGCCGCCGCCGGCAGTGCGATGGGCGGCGGCGTGGCCGGCAAGGCCTTGTTCGGCAGCGCCGCGGGGGCGGCAGGGGCCGCCGGCGCGAGTCTGGTATTCGGCGGCCTGACGGTCTGGCTGTGCCGGAAGATGCTGGCCCGCTATGCCGACACCGAGGCCGAGCGCCGCGCGATCCTGCAGCTCTACGACCGCTGGTTCGTCTGGGGATCGCTGGCGGTGCTGGTGGTCGCCTTCGGCCTGGGTTTCGCCGCCAGTGCCGGCATCCTCTCGCCGGGCTGGGTGACCGGCGCGGCGCTGCTGATCCTGGCGGTCTACAACTACCCCATGCTGACCAGCCTGCCGCGGCTGATGAACCCGCTGCTGGCCCGCGACGCCGCGCGACATCCCGAGGGCGCGGCGCGGCGCGCGTTGCTGTACCGCCTGACCATGGGCAGCAGCGGACTGATCATCGGCAACCTGGCCGCCGTGGGCGCCGTGCTGATCGCGTTCCTGCGCTCGGCCTGACGCCCCGGCGCTGCGCCGCGAGGCTAGCCCGACATCGCGCCCTCGCGCGCCATCGCCTCGCGCAGGCGCTCGCGGCAGTCCTGCAGGCCGGAAGCCGAGCGGTGGATCTGCACCGGCGCATCGGTACTGCGCTGGCCCAGGATGCGGCACAGGGTGGCCTGCAGGGTCGCGGGGTCATCGTCGAAATCGCCATGTGCGGTGGCGTCGCTGGCATCGGCCGCATGGACCGCGGCGCCAGCCACCGGCGCCGCGATCCAGTCGAGCCGGCCGTCGCCGATCAGCTGCCGCAGCTGCGGATGCGCCTCGATGAAGCGCGCCATGCCCAGCAGCGGCGTGCCGTGGCGCTGGTCGCGGCGGATCCAGCTGCGCGCCCTGTCCTCGAACGCATGCGCGACCAGGTACAGCAGCGATTTGTTGTAGACGCGCGCGCAGTGGTCGTCCTGCTCGGCGCGGTCGGTCAGGGTGAACAGCGCGCCGTGCTGGATGCGGCCGTCGGCCAGCGCCGGCGCGATGCTGCGCTCGAACAGCGCAAGCGTCATCGCCGGCGCCCACAGCTGCAGGCTGTGCACGCGCAGGCCCAGGCCCTGCATGCCGGCAGCGGGGCCGTCGGCCACGGCGCCGTCGCTGGTCAGCAGTTGCACCAGCGGCGCCAGCAGCACCGAGCCGGCGCTATGGCCGACCAGGTGCAGCTCGACATCCGGATCGCGGCCGATCCACTCGCCCAGCAGGCGCGCCACCTGCGCGGCGCCGCCGGCCTCGACCAGTTGCCCTTCACCGCGGGTCACCGCAGTGGTCGCCAGCAGCGCGTTCTCCTTCATCTCGTTCCACAGTGCCTTGCCACCAAGCGCCCGCGCCAACGGTTCGATGGTGTCGTCGATGCGGTCGAGCAGCATGCCCTTGGCGCGGTCCATCAGGCCTTCGGTGCGCGGGCGCACCGCATCGCGCAGGATGTTGCCCAGCGTGCTCCAGAAATCGGTCTTCCAGACAAAGCACAGCGGGTAGATCTGCTGCGGCAGCATCAGCTCGCGCAGGTCAGCCACGCGCTGGATCGCGGCCTGCTCGGGCACCAGACCGCCGTGGGCGTAGAGCATGACCCGCTTCTTCGGCCAGTCGCGGGTGATGCGCGGCAGGTCGTCGCGGACCAGGGTGCGCACGCCGTCCTGGCTGCTGCCGAACCGCCCGCCGCTGCGCAGCCGGCCGTCATTGCCCAGGCTGACGACGTGCGGCCGCAGGTCGGCCTGCGCGTAGCTGTTGGACTGGCGCGCCAGGCTGGAATTGCTCGCGGCCACGGCCTGCACGCGCTGCAGCCGCACCGGTACCGCCAGCCGCGCGACCCACACATCGGTGCCGCGCTGCAGCCATTCGTCGTAGCTGACCCAGCCAAAGCCGCGCCGGCCCCAGCCGGTGCCCCAGGAGTTCTGCAGCCAGAAGCCATCGCGGTCGTAACCAACGATGGCAAAGGCGTGATAGCCCTGTACCGGCTGTTCGGCCCAGGCGATGACGCCCGAGGCTGGCGGCGCCAGCCAGTCCGCGTGCACGGCGCTGGAGGCATACAGCACGCCGACCTCGGCAAAGGCGGCGTGCATCGCCACCAGGTCCTTGTGGTTGACCCGGTAGTATGCGCCTAGAGGGTGCTCCTGCGCGGCGCGGGCGCGGGTGTCGTCGTAGACCTCCGCCAACGGGCCGGGAGCGTCCGGCCAGCATTCCTCGGCGCAGACGCCGTGGCGGTGCCAGCCCTTCATCGCGCCGCGGCAGCTGGAGCCGTCGTAGTCCTCGCCCTCCCACTCGTCGTAGCGGCGCGCCATGTCGTAGAGCATGCGGGTGCTGACGCGCGCGGTGACCGGCGCAGGCCGGCGGCGCCGCAACAGCGCATGCGCGACCGTCGCCAGCCCGTAGGCGGTACAGGCGCCTTCGCTGCCCTGGTCGAGCACCGGCACCTTGAGCGCGCGGAACTGCGCCAGCGGCATTTCCGCAGGCACGTCGACCAGGGTCGGCTCGAACATGCGGTCGCGGAAGTCGGCGGTATCCGGGCGTGCGTCGAGCAGCCGGGACGGAGATGCCGGGGTGGAAGTGCGCCGCCGCGCGGTGTTCCGGGTCGCCATGGGTGTCGCTCCTGTGCCGTCTGCGGGTGCGGCGCTGAAGAAAACGCCACAGGCCAGCAGCATCGGCCGTGGCGCGGACGGCCGACGCGACCCGCGTCACAGGCCGGGACCCCGGTGCGACCTCATCGGGTGTCCGATCCGTACAGCGCCAGCCTGCGGCGCCGGCGCCCGGTTCGACGCGCGACCGCGCTAC
>JAFAFY010000010.1 GCA_023423235.1 Pseudomonadota bacterium | reverse complement strand
CGGCTGGTCGCCGCGGGCCTGCAGGTCGATGCCCGGGGCACGCCCGTCCACGCGCATGTGCGCATCCAGCAGCACCAGCTTGTCGTCGCCCTGCGCCTGCTCGCGCAGATGCGCGGGGATCGCGATGCCGAAATCGAGCGTGGCCTCGCGCACCAGCTCGAACCCGCCCACCGACAGCGAGGCGTCCGGCATCGCCAGCGTCGAGGGCAGCACTTCCATCGGTCCACCGGCCATGGTCTTGGCGAAGGCGAAGCGGGCCTTGCCGGTGCCGGTCACGCGGGCCTCGTAGAAGTCCAGCCGCAGCAGGCTGGGCGTGGTGATCGCATCGAAGCGCAGGGTCCACGGCGACTTGCCCGGGCGCCGGGTGGTCGGCATGTCGGCCGGTGCGCGGGCGACATGCACCGAGACGTCGCGCGCGCGGATGGTGCCGAAGCGCACCTCCTTCCACAGCAGCGGCAGCAGCTTGATGCGGCCCTGTGCGACCGGGCTGGCGACGGTCCAGCGGGTGGTGCGCGCATGCCCGCCCATCACCACGCCGCGGGCGTGGATCTGGCCGGGATACAGGCTCATCGCCCAATCCCAGCGGGCGTGGTAGCGCTCGGGCTTGCGGTTGATCGTCTCGAATCCGATCGCGCTGTTGAGGAACAGGTTGGCCGCCAGCAGATACACCAGCCAGAGCCCCAGCAGGGCGAAGGTCGCGCGGCGGAATGCGCGGCGGTGGGCGCGCAGCGTGGTCAGGAGGCGTGGAGGCATTGCGTCAGGATCGCGCAAAGGCAGTGATGGCCTTCTGCACGCAGCGGCACCGGACGCTGGACGGGCCCGCCCTTCGCCAGCCCCGTGACATCCGCCTTGCTCGGGTCCGGCCGACCGCGTGTCGTCAGAACGCGCCGCCCATCGCCAGCAGGCCGGTGGCCAGCAGCAGGAGCGGCAGCAGCACCAGCAGCGAGATGCCCAGCGCCAGCCAGTTCGAGCGCATCGGCAGGCCGGCGTTCTGGCGCGTGGTGATCGCCTCGCCCTGGTAGCGACCGGCCAGCATGGTCATCGCGATGATGGTCGGCACGGTGATCGCCACGCCCGGGAAATTCTCGGGCAGCACCGCGCCCAGCAGCAGCGTCACCACCAGCGCCGCCAGCGACAGGCCGATGGTCGGCCAGAACTTCTCCGGCCGCCCCATCGCACGGAAATTCATCGCCATGATGATGCCGCCAGCCAACACCGAGCCGAAGAACGTGGCGATGCCGACCCCTGCGATCTTGAACAGCGGCAGGCCGACCTCCCCGGCGACGGGAGAAACCGGCGCGGCGGGTGGGGCGTAGGGGCTGCGTTCGTCGGAAGCGTCCATGCGTCGTGATGTCCTGGAGATGGGAGGCGCGCGACGTTAGCACAGCGCCGTCCCGCCCGGAATCGGCTGCACGAGCCGCTGGCCGAGTCCAAAAAAAAAGGTTCTTCGCCCAACTGCGTGGAGAGGCGCACGACCGACCGGTCAGACTTGTTGTTCTCGAAGCAACAAATTGAAGGTCGGTCGTGGCCGAAGTGGATTGTATGTCCCGGCTGGGTGGTTGGGCGGGGTACCGTGTTCGCAAGTGGCATCGTGAGCTGCGCGGTCAGCAGCGCTGGCTGGTGGTGGAACTGGAGCCGGCACCCGGGACGCAGCGGTGCTGCATGGGCTGTGGTCAGGCGGTGTCGGCGATTCATGAGCGCACGCTGCGTCGCATTCGTGAGCTGCCCGTGTTCGGTGACGCGGTGGAACTGCACGTCCCTCGCCTTCGGCTGGCTTGTCCGGTCTGTGGACCTCGGCTGGAAGTCCTGGACTGGCTGGATCCGCACTGCCGGGTGACCCGGCGACTGGCCGCCAGCGTGGCCCGGCTCTGTGCGGTGACCTCGGTGCTGCATGCCGCGCGCTGGCACGGGATCGACTGGAAGACGGCCAAGGCGATCGACTTCCGGGCGCTGGAGCGCGATCTGGGGCCTGTCGATCTGGATGGCGTACGGCGGCTGGCCATGGACGAGTTTGCGATCCAGAAGGGACATCGCTACGCCACGGTCGTGGTCGATGTGGAACGCAAGCGGGTGCTGTGGGTAGGCCGGGGCCGCTCACGTGCCGAGATCAGGCCGTTCTTCGAGCTGCTTGGGCCGGAGCGCTGCGCGCAGGTGCAGGCGGTGGCGATGGACATGAACACCGCCTATGACCTGGAGGTGCGCCAGCATTGCCCCAACGCCCACGTGGTCTACGACTTGTTCCATGTCGTCGCCAAGTATGGCCGGGAGGTGATCGACCGGGTCCGAGTGGATGCGGCCAACCAACTGCGCCACGACAAGCCGGCGCGCAAGCTCGTCAAACGTTCGCGCTGGCTGCTGCTACGCAATCCCACGAACCTGAAGGACACCGAGCAGGTTCGACTGGCCGACGTGCTGGAAGCCAACCAGTCGCTGATGACGGTCTACGTGATGAAAGAGCAACTCAAGGCCCTATGGAGCGCGCCGACGGCCTGGGCCTGGCGAGCGGCCTGGAAGCAGTGGCTGCGACATGCCCGGGAAAGTGGCATCCCGGCCTTGATGCACTTCGCCAGATGTCTCAAGCCGTACTGGCGGGGCA
>JAFAFY010000236.1 GCA_023423235.1 Pseudomonadota bacterium | reverse complement strand
CGCCTGGGCCTGCGCGGTCGGCGGCACCGCAGCGGCAGTCGCCGCGCTGGGCACCTGGTCCGGCGTCTTCGCCATGCTTACCGCGCTGATGCTGTGGCTGGTGCTGCTGCCCTACGCCGACGCCTGGCGCAGCACGCGGAACGCACGCTGATGCTAGGCAAATCATTCGCCGCCGCGCTGCTGGGGCTGCCGCTGACCGTCGGCATCGTGGGCCTGATCGTGCTGCTGTGGCCGGGCGAACTGCAGCGCATCGCCCTGCCGTGGCTGCTGCTCTCGTTCCCGGTGTGGATCGGGGTGATGTCGCTGGCCTTCCTGGCGAAAAGCGGCTGGCGCGCCTGGCTGTGGATGGGTGGCGCAACGCTGCTGTGCTTCGGCCTGATCCATGTCGCCAAGGCCCTGGGCTGGGCCGCGGAGCTGCCGGCATGAAGGCGGCCACGCTGCGCATCTTCATGTCGGTGCACACCTGGGTGGGGCTGTGCTCGGGCATCCTGCTGTTCATCGCGTTCTATGCCGGCGCGATCACGGTGTTCGAGCACGAGTTGCAGCATTGGGGGCAGCCGCCGGGCCAGGCCTGGTCGGACGCGGAAGGGCTGGATCGCACGCAGCGGCTGCTCGACGGCGTGCTGGTCATGCATGCCGGCAGCGGGATCGAACCGTTCGTGGTGCTACCCGGCGAACACGGCCCCGAACCTGCGGTCTATGTCTACGACCAGGCGACGCGGGTTCACCGGAAGTTCATGCTCGACGACGCAGGCGGGGTGCAGGCGCTGCCCGCGCGCAGCGGATTCGTCGACTACATCTACGACCTGCACTTCACCGCCGGCCTGCCGCGGCTGTTCGGCACCTACCTGTTCGGCGTGGTCTGCGTGCTGTACGGCCTGGCCCTGGTCAGTGGCGTGGTGCTCTACGCACCGGTGTTCCTGAAGGACCTGTTCGCGCTGCGCCTGGGCCGCAACATCAAGCGTTTCTGGCAGGACGCGCACAACGTGGTCGGGGTGCTGTCGTTGCCGTTCCATGTGATCTTCGCCTGGAGCGGCGCGGTGCTGACGATCGGCTTCCTGCTGCTGGCGCCGTTCCAGTTCCTGGTGTTCGACAACAAGTTGATGCAGGTGGTGGAGGCCGATTTCGACATTGCACCGCACATGGCCGAGGCCGGCGTGGCCAGGCCGATGCTGCCGGTGGCCGAGCTCGTGCGCCGCGCCGAGGCAGCGCTGCCAGGCATGCGTGCCCAGAGCCTGTCGCTGCACGACCCGGGCGACGCCAACGCGGTGGCCTCGATCTATGGCCCTATCGCGCAGCGCCGGCTCACCAACAGCGGCGGCGTGGCACTGAACGCGGCCAGCGGCGCACTGATCAAGGCGCTGCCACCGGAGGAGTTCACCCCGGGCACGGCGATGCTGCGTGGCCTGCAGACGCTGCATTACGGCAACTTCGGCCAGTCGGCGGTGAAGTGGCTGTACTTTCTGCTCGGGCTGGCCGGCGCGTTCCTGTTCTACAGCGGCAACCTGCTGTGGATCGAGGCGCGGCGCAAGCGCCGCCAGGTGGCCCAGCCACGGCGCACGCGTTTCGTCGCCGGCCTGACCATCGGCACCTGCCTGGGTTGCGTCGCCGGCGTGTCGGCGCTGTTCCTGGCCGGTGCGCTGCTGGCCGATGCCTGGGTGCCGCGGGTGTACTGGGGCGTGTTCCTGACCTGCGCACTGTGGGCCTTCCTGCGCCCGCCCGCGCGGGCCGCGCACGAGCTGCTGTGGCTGTGTGCGCTGCTGACCGCGGCGATTCCGCTCGCCGGCTGGTGGGGTTCGGGCGAACACCTGGTCGCAGCGGCGCTGCACGGCCATTGGCACCGCGCCCTGACCGACGCGACCGCGCTGGCCATGGCGCTGGGGTTCTGGCGCATGGCCAGCGCAACCCTGCGCCGCGGCCGCGACGGCGATCCCAACAGCGTCTGGCGCCTGCCGCAATCCGCCGACCCGGCCGCCACGCCGCCGTGAGCGCCGCCATGCGGCGCTGCGGCCGGGCTTACGCCAGCGGCGTGCTGTCGAGGTAGGTGTAGCCGGTCAGCCCTGCTTCCAGCGCATCGCCCAGCCGCTGCGCCTCGGCCGCGGGCAGCGCGGCGCGTTCGACCAGCGCGGCATAGCTGGCGCGCAGGTCCTCCAGCCGGTAGCCGACGTAGTCGAGCATCACGTCGGTGGTGTCGCCGCGGCGCTGCTGGGTGATGGCATAGCCGTCGCCCTCGACCTTGACCTCGATCGCGTCGGTGTCGCCGAACAGGTTGTGGATGTCGCCGAGGATCTCCTGGTAGGCGCCGACCATGAAGAAGCCCAGGCGGTACTGCTCGCCGGCGCGCAGCGGGTGCAGCGGCAGCGAGCTGTCGAGGTCCTCGTTCTCGACATAGATGTCGATCTTGCCGTCCGAATCGCAGGTCAGGTCGGCGATCACGCCGCGGCGCTCGGGCAGCTCGTCGAGGCGCTCGATCGGCACGATCGGGAACACCTGGTCGATCGCCCAGACGTCGGGCATCGATTCGAACACGCTGAAATTGACGAAGTACTTGTCGACCAGGCGCTCGTTGAGCTCGTCGAGCAGCGGGCGATGGCTCTTCTCGTCGAAGCTCAGGCGCGCGCGCACCGCGTGCGCGATCGCGTAGAACAGGTCGTCGATGCGCGCGCGGTGCACCAGGTCCAGCTGGCCCAGTGCATACAGCGCCAGGCCTTCGGCATGGTGGTGCTGGGCCTCGTGGAACAGTTCCACCGCCGGGCGGCTGGCCAGTTCGGCATGCAGTTCGCGCAGATTGGCGACCACCGCCGGTTCGTCGTCGTGCACGTCGGGGACGCGGCCTTCGGGCGCGCGCTCGACCTCGGACACGTTGGCCACCAGCACTGCGTGGTGTGCGGTCATCGCGCGCCCGCACTCGGTGACGATGCGCGGCGGCGCAAGGCCGTTCTCGGTGCAGGCCTGGGCCAGCGCCTGGACGATGCTGCCGGCGTACTGGCGCACGCTGTAGTTGACCGAGTTGTAGCTGCGCGAGCGCGTGCCCTCGTAGTCCACGCCGAGGCCGCCACCGACATCGACGTGGCTGATCGCCGCGCCCAGCCGGGTCAGCTCGACGAAATAACGGGTCGCCTCGCGCATGCCGTTGGCGATGTCGCGGACGTTGGAGATCTGCGAGCCCATGTGGAAGTGCAGCAGCTGCAGGCAATCGCCCATGCCGGCGTCGCGCAGCTGCTTCCACAGGTCCAGCAGCTGGCGCGGGTTGAGGCCGAACTTGGCCTTGTCGCCGCCGCTGTTCTGCCACTTGCCGGCGCCCAGCGAGGCCAGGCGCATGCGCACGCCCAGCACCGGCTTGACCCCGAGCGCGGCGGCCTCGTCCATCACCAGTGCGAGTTCGGAGGGTTTCTCGATGACGATGAAGGTCTGCAGGCCGAGCTTGCGCCCGATCAGCGCCAGGCGGATGTACTCGCGGTCCTTGTAGCCGTTGCACACCACCAGCCCGCCCGGGCGCGAGAGCGCCAGCACCGCCATCAGCTCGGGCTTGCTGCCGGCCTCCAGGCCGAAGCCCTCGCCATGGTGCGAGGCCAGCGTGCCGGCGACGCCGCGGTGCTGGTTGACCTTGATCGGATAGACCGCGGTGTAGCCGCCGGTGTAGTCCCACTCGGCCTGGGCCTGGGCGAACGCGGCCTGCAGCGCGCGCAGGCGGTCGCCGAGGATGTCGGGGAAGCGCACCAGCAGCGGCAGCTGGGCGCCGTTGGCGAGCGCGGCGTCGACCGCGTCGGGCAGCGGGATCGCCGGGCCGCTGGCACCCTGCGGCGACACCACGATGCGGCCCTCGGCGTCGACGTCGAAATACCCTTCGCTCCAGTGCGGGATCGAATAGGTCTTGCGGGCGTCGCGGGTCGACCAGGCGGTCATCGGCAGGGTTCCGGCATGCAGGGGGCTGCATAGTCTAGGCCGTGTGGTCGCGCGCTGCGCCCGGAGGTGGCGCGCGGGCCGCACGCGCTGCGCGGTATTCAGCTCCGCGCGTGCTGGCCCTTGCGGTAGACCGGCGCGCCGGCGACGCGCCGCAGCTGCTTGGCCAGCGCCGCGGCGTCGCTGCCGGTGAACACCGTGTGGCTGCCCGGCAGCGACAGCGCCTCGGACACCGCGCGCAGGCCGGCGGTCTCGCTTGCGATCGAGCCGCGCCAGTCCAGCAGCAGCACGTAATGCGCCTGGGTGGCCATCGCCACCGACTTGCGCACCAGCCAGGCACTGGCGATGCGTGGATGCGCGGCCAGCACGTCCGTCAGGCGCCGCAGGGCTGCAGTGTCGAGGTCGTGCGCCTGCAGGTCGTCGCCCTCGGCGCTGCCGGCCCGCTCTGCCAGGTCGCGGGCCTGCGGGCCGAGGGCATCGCGCAGGGCGCCGGCCGCATCGGCAGCGGCGATGCCGACATCGGGATCGCGCAGCAGCGCCTCGATCGCCTCGCACACCGGGCCGACCGCGCCGGCGTCATGCGCCACCGCCTGACGCAGATCCGCAACGCCGGCCGGATCGCCGGCCCGCAGCCGCAGCACGCCGAGGCGGAACGCGGTATGGGCGCTGGCGGGGTTGGCGGCCAGGGCGCGGGCATGGACCGGGATCGGGTCGTGGTCGATCTCCAGCAGTTCGAACAGCCGCGCATGCTCGACCGCCTCGTCCACGCTGAGGCTGCGCTGGCCATCGAGCGCGGCGAAGCGGGCGCGGTCCGCGGCCGCGGCGTCGTGCAGGGCCTGCCAGTCCGGGCGCAGCTGCTCGCGCCATTGCCGGTCGAGGCGCTGGGCGATGCGCTCCAGGTCCCCGCCCAGCCAGCTGGCGGCCGCCTCGCCGCCTGCAGGCAGCTGGGGGATCACGTCCAGCGCCGCCAGGCGCCGCGCCAACGTGGGATGGGTGTCGAAGGGATCGGCCTGGCGCGCGGCGATCGCCAGCAGCCGCGGCAGGTCCGGCCTGGCCCCGCCACGCAGGCCGTCGACCAGCGGTGCCAGCAACTGCGCCGGCGGATGCCGTTGCACCCGCGCGCGTGCCAGCAGCCGCGGCCACAGGGTCGCGTTCCAGCGCCCGCTGCCGTGTTCGAGCCGCAGCAGCGCGGCGGCCATCGCCGCGCCACCGGTGATGCGCGCGGCGATCGCATCGGCGCGGTACTCGTGCGTGCGCGCCAGCACGAAACTCCAGGCGTCGAACAACGGCGCATACCAGCGGTAGAACGCCGCGATCGGCAGCGAGAACGGCGAACCACTGCGCGACAGGCCCTCGACGACGCGATACCAGGTCAGGCGCACGCGGTACAGCCAGGCGCCGAGCCGGCCGTGCGCCTCTCCGAAGTGACCGAACTCATGGGCGATGACGGCGGCCGCCTCGTCGCGGTCGAGCAGCTGCAACAGCGGCAGGCCCAACACCAGATAGTGCCGGTGCCCGCCCAGGCCCAGCAGGCGCGGCACGCTGGCAGCGGCCGCGTTGAGCTGGGTATCGATGACGATGCCGGCCAGCGGCGGTGCACCGCTGGCCCGGCGCAGGCGTTCGACCTCCGCCTGCAGGGCCGGCGCCTCGTCGGCGCCCAGGCGCACGCCTTCGGGCGCGCCCAACCGCAGCCACATGCCGCGCAACAGCGCGGCGGCGGCGATGCCCGGCAGCAGCAATGCGATCACCAGCTGCGGCTCGAACGCCGCGCCCTGCACCAGCACCCGCCAGGCGACCAGCGCGGGCACGGCCAGCGCCAGCAGCAACAGGCCGACCAGGAAGCCATAGCCGGCCAGCGCCAGCGCCACCACGCAGCACAGGTACAGCCGCGGCGAGGCCTGCGCAAAGGTCTCCAGCCGCGCGACCCGGCGCGCGTGGCGCGCGCTCGCGGCGGCGTCGGCTTGGCGCTCGTCCATGGAACTCCTGCAGGCGATGGGGCGGCGGCGCGGCTTGCGCGCGCCGGTGAACGGATCGCCGCGCAGTATCGCACCGCCACCGGCACCGGGCCGACGCACCGGGCCGACACCCGGACTTCGCTACAATCGCGCCCCGCGCCGGCGCCGCCTGATGCGCCGCGCGCGCGCCTCTCCCACTTCGCACGTTTGCAGGAACCGCCATGACCGCGCCCAACTGGCTCTACGAGAACTTCGAACCCGCCGGCTCGGCGATCGGCTACCGCGTGACCCGCAAGCTCGACGAAGTGCAGTCGCCGTTCCAGAAGATCGAGATCTACGAGAGCACCGACTGGGGCAACGTGATGCTGATCGACGGCGCGATGATGGTCACCACGCGCGACAACTTCCTCTATCACGAGATGGTCTCGCACCCGGCGCTGTTCACCCATGCCGACCCCAGGCGCGTGGTCATCATCGGTGGCGGCGACTGCGGCACCCTGCGCGAGGTGCTGCGGCACCCGGGCGTGGAGCAGGCCGTGCAATGCGACATCGACGAGCAGGTCACGCGCATGTCGGAGAAGTACTTCCCCGAGCTGTGCGAATCCAATGGCGATGCGCGTGCGACGCTGCTGTTCGACGACGGCATCGCCTACATGGCCAACTGCGCCCCGAACAGCGTGGACATCGTCATCGTCGACTCGACCGACCCGGTCGGCCCGGCCGAGGGCCTGTTCAACAAGGCGTTCTTCGAAAGCTGCTTCCGCGCGCTCAAGGACGACGGCATCCTGGTCCAGCAGTCCGAATCGCCGCTGGTGCTGCTGGACCTGATCCAGGCCATGCGCGCGGAGATGGGCAAGGCCGGCTTCAGCACCTTCCAGACCCTGCCGTTCCCGCAGCCGTGCTATCCCACCGGCTGGTGGAGCGTGACCCTGGCGCGCAAGGGCCAGGGCTTCGGGTTCCGCGAGGCCGACGCCGCGGCCAAGCCGTTCGCCACCCGCTACTACAGCGCCGACATCCACCGCGCCGCGCAGGTGCTGCCGCCGTTCATGGCCGAGGCGCTGGGCGAGGGCTGAAGCCCGGCGCGCGAAAGCCGCGCTGGCACGCGCTGCCCCCTGTTCGGTAGGGGCAGCGCGCCGGGCCTGCACAATGGGTCTACACCGCTAGATCGCGTCGCTGTCCAGCTCGCCGGTGCGGATCCGCACCGCGCGCTCGAGCGCATAGACGAAGATCTTGCCGTCTCCGATCTTGCCCATGCCGGCCGATTTGAGGATGGTCTCGACCACGGCGTCGACCACCTCGTCGGTCACCGCGATCTCCAGCTTCACCTTGGGCAGGAAGTCGACGACGTACTCGGCGCCGCGGTAGAGCTCGGTGTGGCCCTTCTGCCGGCCGAAGCCCTTGACCTCGGTCACGGTGATGCCGTTGACGCCGACCTCGGCCAACGCCTCGCGCACGTCGTCGAGCTTGAACGGCTTGATGATCGCCATGACCATTTTCATCTGGACCGCCTCCCGGCACTGGTTCTGGCGCAAGGATACGGCACCGCGCATCGGCCGCCATGGCGACGCCGCCGCGCGCGTTGTCAACGCCTTGCCGGCATCCGGTGCGCATGCTCTAGTGGCGCCGCGCCTGCGGTTGGGATTTCCCTGACACCGGGGCGCGGCCACCCCCGACTGCGCCATCACCGGCAGCGCGGCAGGCTGGCCGTAAAACCGAAGGAAGCCGCCATGATCGACCTCAGCCATATCGACGAACTCGCCCGCCGCCTCAGCGGCCTGGTGCCGCCCGGCCTGCGCGAGAGCCGCGAAGAGATCCAGGAGGACTTCAAGGCCGTGCTGCAGTCGGGTCTGGCGAAGCTGGACCTGGTCACGCGCGAGGAATTCGACGTACAGCGCGCGGTGCTGCTGCGCACGCGCGAGAAGCTCGAGGCGCTGGAGGCGCAGGTCCGCCAGCTCGAGGCCGGCGGCGCCGCGCCGGCCGCCTCCGACAGCCCCGCGCAGTCGCACTGACCCCGCCGCCATGGGGCTGGCGCTCGTGCACGGACGTGCGCGCGCAGGCATCCGCGCGCCCGCGGTCCAGGTCGAGGTCCACCTCGGCGGCGGCCTGCCGTCGATGTCGATCGTCGGCCTGCCGGAAGCGGCGGTGCGCGAAGCCAAGGACCGCGTGCGTGCGGCGATCCAGTGCGCGCAGTTCGAGTTCCCCGCGCGGCGCATCACCGTCAACCTCGCCCCTGCCGACCTGCCCAAGAGCGGCGGCCGTTTCGACCTGCCGATCGCGCTGGGCATCCTCGCCGCCAGCGGGCAGGTGCCGCAGGAAGCGCTGCGCGACTGGGAGTTCGTCGGCGAGCTTGGCCTGACCGGCGAACTGCGGCCGGTCGATGGCGTGCTGCCGGCCGCGCTCGCGGTCGCCGGCAGCGGCCGCCGGCTGCTGGTACCGATGGCCAACGGCGCCGAAGCGGCGCTGACCTCGGATGTCGAAGTGCGCACCGCGCGCACGCTGCTGGAAGTCTGCTCGCTGCTGACCGGCAACCGCGAGCTGCCGCAGGCGCTCGCGCCCGCGCAGCGCACCGTCCATGGCGCCGACATGCGCGATGTGCGCGGCCAGGCGCAGGCGCGCCGCGCGCTGGAGATCGCCGCTGCCGGAGGGCATCATCTGCTGCTGGTCGGTCCACCCGGTTGCGGCAAGACCCTGCTGGCCTCGCGCCTGCCCGGACTGCTGCCCGAGGCCAGCGAGGCCGAGGCGCTGGAGACCGCCGCGGTGCTGTCGGTCAGCGGCCGCGGGCTGGACCCTGCCTGCTGGCGCACGCGGCCCTTCCGCAGCCCGCACCACACCGCGAGCGCGGTGGCGCTGGTGGGCGGCGGCGCGGAACCGCGCCCCGGCGAGATTTCCCTCGCCCATCACGGCGTGCTGTTTCTGGACGAATTGCCCGAATGGGACCGGCGCGCGCTCGAGGTGCTGCGCGAGCCTCTGGAATCAGGCGTGGTGACGATCTCACGCGCCGCGAGGCAGAGCGAATTCCCAGCGCGCTTCCAGCTGGTCGCGGCCATGAACCCCTGCCCCTGCGGCTGGGCCGGCGACGTCTCCGGCCGTTGCCGTTGCAGCGGCGATGCGATCCGCCGCTATCGCGCGCGCATCTCCGGCCCGCTGCTCGATCGCATCGACCTGCACATCGATGTCCCGCGCCTGCCGCCGGCAGCCCTGCGGCCCGACGCGCCCGAAGGCGAAGCCAGCGTTGTGATCCGCGCCCGCGTCGAAGCGGCGCGCGCCATCCAGCAGGCGCGCAACGGCAGCCTCAACGCCCGGCTCGACCAGGGCGCGACGATGCGCGAATGCCGCCTGCAGCCGCGCGACCAGGCCCTGCTGGAACGCGCCATCGATGCCCTGCACCTGTCGGCGCGCTCGATGCACCGCATCCTGCGCGTCGCCCGCACCATTGCCGATCTCGACAGCAGCGCGGACATCGCGACGGCGCACCTGACCGAGGCGTTGGGCTATCGCGGTGTCAGCGATTCAGGGGCCGGAATCGGCGCGACCTGACTGCAACCGCATCATGGCTACGCACCTGCCGCCATGACTGGCCTTCCGCCCAGCCCTGCCACGTCTAGGCAAGCGAAGAGAACTGGCGTCAGTTGCCGGCCCGCAACGATGGGTTCGAATTGCGCATCAGCCCGTCCTGGGCCGACCTGCTTTCTTCACGGATCTGCGCCTGCGTACGACAGACCCGCGTCGCGCGATTGCTGCCGATCGGCTTCTCGCGACGGCAGATCAGGCGCTCGTCTTCCTTCTCCGTCTCGGTCGCCTTCTCCACCGTCGCTAGCGGAGCCGCGTCATCGGCCGCGGTCGGAACCGGGGGGACTGCCGGCCGGGCGTGCAAGCCGACATTCCACAGGCAAGCGACGACAAGCACGATCAAGGCGGTACGCATCGGCAAACTCCAGTTCGGGATGCGGCACGCTACCACCGTTTCATGCGCAGCGACACGGGCCAGGGATGCCCGATTGCACATGCGCCGCCCCGCCCCCCGCGGGCCGGCATTCGCGCGGAAGCAGACTGGAATTCAAATCACGTGTTGCACTTGATTCTTGAGACCACCGAGATCATGCGGGACCTCAACACTTTAGACGCCGAGCGGGGGGTGTGGACATACATGCCGCCAGTGCCAGCGGCGCCACGCATGACCCCGTTGATATGCACCGTCGAATCAATGACCGAGATGCTGTCGAACAGGTCGAGCACGAGACCGATGTGCGGGGTTGGCAACGGTCCCGGCCACGGCACCTAGTACATGTGGATGTCGATGCCCAGACAGGGATCGGAATGCTTGGAACCGATAGTCATCCGCCGTGATTCCTCCACTCGATTCTTCATCCACTTTTAGTCCGGGACAGCATAAATTGCACTCCGCCCCAACATGACGAAAGTAAATTAATTAATTCATCGTTTAACTGTACTGAGTGAACCCCGCAACAACATCAAAAACTCGGCCATCAGCATCAGTCTTTCCGTACACGTAGAGAGCTCCATAGTTGAATGGATAATCCCCATCCAACACCTCCGCAGGATATCCTTCCTCATTCACTTCAAACAGAAATGAATACCCAGACTTAACCAGCTCCTTTTCATAATAACCTTCATCCTGAATTAAATTTGGACTTCCGCCGATCTTGACAAAATAGAAATCCGGATCGATTGCCACACCTTCTTCAGCCAATCCAGACTCCCTGATTACTATCATTCTGCCAATCTCATCCAAACGACTAGGTGCTGGAGCATGCAAGATGCAGTCAACTCCAATATCGGGAAATCTTGTTTCATCCCCAGTAACAAGATATCCGCGTTTCACGAATATCGAAATATCAAGGTCGCCAACCGTCGGAATTTCATCATGGCTTATTGTCAAAAAGAATGAATACTTTTCCAGGTA
>JAFAFY010000434.1 GCA_023423235.1 Pseudomonadota bacterium | reverse complement strand
GGCCGCGCCGGTCCTGGCCGCGGTCGCCGGGCCGCGGGCGCCGCTCGTCGCGGGCGGGCGTTGGTTTGGCCGGCGCCTTGAAGCCGAGGCCGAGCAGCTGGTCGCGCAGGGTATCGCTCATCGGTCGACGGTCACTCAGTAATGCGGGGGCGGCGGTTCCTGCGCCGGGTCGGGAAACTGCACGCTGCGCGCCTGCTGCAGGTCGTCCATCACCCGGCGCAGCAACCCGGTCTGGGCGCCCAGTTCCAGGCGCATGGCGCTGAGCGCGTCGTTGAGCTCGCCCAGCGTCTGCTCCTGGAACGCCAGGCGCGTTTCCAGTTCGGTGACGCGGGCGTCCATCTCCTGCAGGGCGCCGTCAGGCGGCGCGACGGCGTGCTCGATGCTCATCGTGATGCTCCTGGACGGGCGCCGCGGCGCGTGGCGCGCGGCAACCCGGGGGTGGCCGGCATCAGCCGCCCTTGACGATGTCCAGCAGCTCGACCTCGAACACCAGCGCCTGGTTCGGACCGATCGGGCCGGTGCCCATCTCGCCGTAGCCCAGCTTGGCCGGGATCCACAGCTGGTACTTGCTGCCCACCGGCATCAGCTGCAGGCCTTCCTGCCAGCCCGGCACCACCTGGTTGAGCGCGAACTGCGCCGGCTCGCCACGGTCGTAGGAACTGTCGAAAGTCTCGCCGTTGAGCAGGGTGCCCTTGTAGTGCACGCGCACGGTGTCGTTGGGGCCGGGCTTGGCACCGGTGCCTTCGGTGATCACCTTGTACTGCAGGCCCGAAGCGGTGGTCTGCACGCCCTGTTTGCCGGCGTTCTCGGCGAAGAAGGCCTCGCCTTCGGCGGCGTTGACCTTGCCCTTCTCCTCCATCTCGGCGATCTGCTTGGCCTGCATGCGCTCGCCGAAGGCCTGCATGATGGTCATGGCCTGCTCGTCGCTGATCTCGATGGCCTTGTCATTGATGGTCTCGTCGATGGCGCGGCTCAGGGTCTTGAGGTCGATCTCGTCCTTGATCTGCTTGAGCTGCTCGCCCATCTGATTGCCGATGATGTAGCTGATCTGCTCGCGCTCGCCCTTGAGGCCGGCGATCTCGTTGCCGGGCGTAGCGTCCGCGCCGGTCGCTGCGCTGCCTTCCGCGGCCTTGCCGGTTTCCTTGTCGATCGGCTTGCAGGCGCTCATCGCCAGCGGCAGGGAAACGGCCAGCATGCCGGCCAGGGCGATGTGCTTGGGTGTCTTCATCAGGAACTGCTCCGGAAAAGTAAGGGGGAACGGGCCGGACCGCGACGGGCCGGCTGCAGGAAATGCCTGGCTCAGAGGATGTCGATCAGCTCGACATCGAATACCAGGGTGGCATTGGGCGGAATGTTGGGCGGGCTGCCGCGCGGTCCGTAGGCCAGGTCGCCGGGAATCCAGAACCGGTACTTGGCGCCGATGGGCATCAGTTGCAGGCCTTCGGTCCAGCCGGCGATGACCTGGCCCAGGCCGAACACCGCCGGGGCGTTGCGCGAGTAGGAACTGTCGAACTCGGTGCCGTCGAGCAGCGTGCCGCGGTAGTGCACGCGCACGCGGTCGCTGGCACGCGGGCGCGGGCCCTGGCCCTGCCGCTCGATCTGGTACTGGATGCCAGAAGCGGTGGCGAACACGCCCGGCTTGCCGCGGTTGCCGGCCAGGAAATCGGCGCCGGCCTTGCGGTTGGCGTCGGCGGCGTTGACGGCCTGCTGGCGCGCGCGGTCGGCCAGCGACTGGCGGATCTGCTCGACCTCCGCTTCGGGCATGTCCGGGGCGTTGCCCTCTGCGGCGGTGCGCACACCGCGCACCAGCGCCGGCAGGGCGATCTCGTCCTTCATGGGCAGCAACTGGCGGCCCATGTCGTCGCCCACCAGCAACCCGACCTTGGCCTTGTCGACCGATGGCGGCTCGCTGCCCGGCGGCAGGCCCGGCAGGGGCCGGCCGCTGCGCGCCGAGATGCGCTGGGCCAGCGCCTGGCCGACCGCCTGGCGTTCGGCATCCGCCAGCGGCGGTTGGCCGCCGGCCAGCGCTGCGGCCAGCGCCTGTTCGAAGGTGGCGTAGTCGAGATCGGGCGCGACCTGGGTCAGCGAGCGGCCGACATCCAGTCCGATGACATAGCTGGTGCGGTCATGCCCGGCGGACGCCTGCCCGGCAGGTGCCGGATCCGCGGCCTGGACAGGCGCCACGAACGCAGCCAGCAGCGCCAGCAACAACCCGGCGCGCAGTGTCTTCAGCATCAGCAACCTCTTCTGTTCGATCGCATCGCACGGCGCGATACAGCCGCCTATTGTCGCGGCGACGGGCGGACGGGGCAATCGCCGTGTCCGGACGGCACGGCGGGGATTCAGTCGGGCGCCCGGCTGCCCCGTGCTGGCGGCCTGGCCGGACCTGCCTGTCCAGTGCCCGCAGGGGCGGGCGCGGCGAGTGCGCGCTCGATCGCCGCGACGATCTGCGGATCGTCGGGCCGGGTGCGGCTGCCCCACTGCCCCAGCACCCGGCCGTCGCGGCCGATCAGGTACTTGTGGAAGTTCCAGCCCGGCGCCTGCCCGGTCGCTTCGGCCAACTGCCGGTACAGCGGCGTCGCCTCCGGGCCGACCACATGGACCCGCTCGAACATCGGAAAGCGCACGCCGTAGGTCAGCGTGCAGAAGGCCTGGATCTGCTGTTCGTCCTCGAACTCCTGTTCCTTGAAGTCGCCCGACGGGAACCCGAGCACCGCGAACCCGCGCGCCTGGTAGCGCGAATGCAGGGCCTCCAACGCCTCGAACTGCGGGGTGAATCCGCATTTGCTGGCGGTGTTGACCACCAGCAGTACGTCCCCGCCATAGGTCCGGCGCAGGTGGACCGGGGTGCGCCCGGCCAGTGGCCGGTAGCTGTGGTCGAGCAGCCCGGCGTCCGCCGGCGCCTGGGCCTGCGCCGTGCAGGCCAGCACCACTGCCGCCAGCACGCCCGCCACCTGCCGGGCGAAGCGCACGGGCATCCAACGGCACGAATCGGGATATGGCGTCATTGCGCCCTCCTCGGCATCAGGCGGCACGGCCCCTGCCATTGGTTGGGTGGAAAACACGGATGGCGATGTTGACAAGCCGAGTTGTGGTGTTATAGTTGCCTACAACACCTACCCACTAGAGCACGACGGTCCCCATGAACCGCAGGCTCCATACCCCGATCATCGCATGCAGCGCAGCGGCCCTGGTGCTGGCGGTTGCGCTGGCTTCCGGCCCCGCCACGCCCGATGCCGCGCCCGATGCCGTCTCCGCCACGTCCACCGGCCAGGAGCACTTGACGCCGCCCGCGGTCGTGCGCACGCCCGGCAGCGAGCAGCTTGCCGCCGGTGCCGGCGATGCGGCACCGCGCAGCCGCAGCAAGCGCGCGCGCAGCGCGATCGCCATGCCCTATTTCTCGTTCTCGCGGGGCGCGGGTGGAAGGAGCTGAGCCCATGGCCAATATCGAATGGAGCGACGGCGCTCCGATCTACCGGCAGCTGAAGGAACGGGTCATCGCGATGATGCTCGACGGTGTGCTCAAGCCCGGCGATGCCCTGCCCTCGGTGCGCCAGGTCGCAGCCGAGTACCAGCTCAATCCGATCACCGTCTCGCGCGCCTACCAGGAACTCGCCGACGAGGCGCTGGTGGAGAAGCGCCGCGGCCTGGGCATGTTCGTCACCGAGGAGGCCGCCAAGCAACTGCGCACCAGCGAGCGCGAACGCTTCCTGCAGGAGGAATGGCCACAGGTGGTCGAACGCATCGAACGCCTGGGGCTGTCGGCCCGGGAGCTGCTGCAGTCCATCGGCAATGGAGCCAAAGCATGAACGCCGTTACCGCTTCCTCCCCGGTGGTGGTCGCCCGCCACCTGCGCAAGGCCTACAAGGGCACGCAGGCGCTCGACGACGCCAGCTTCGAGATCCCGGCCGGCCGCATCGTCGGCCTGATCGGCCCCAACGGCGCCGGCAAGACCACCGCGCTCAAGGCCATCCTGGGCCTGATCCGCTTCGACGGCGAACTGTCGGTGCTGGGCCGCGACCCGCGCACCCAGCGCGACGCGCTGATGAACGATGTCTGCTTCATCGCCGACGTCGCCGTGCTGCCGCGCTGGCTGCGGGTGCGCGATGCGATCGATTTCGTCGAGGGCGTGCATCCGCGCTTCGACCGCGCCCGCTGCGAACGCTTCCTGGCCAACACCAAGCTCTCGCCGAAGCAGCGCGTGCGGGAAATGTCCAAGGGCATGATCGTGCAGCTGCACCTGGCGCTGGTGATGGCGATCGACGCGCGCCTGCTGGTGCTCGACGAACCCACGCTGGGCCTGGACATCCTCTACCGCAAGCAGTTCTACCAGCGCCTGCTTGAGGACTACTTCGACGAGCAGAAGACGATCATCGTCACCACCCACCAGGTCGAGGAGATCGAGCACATCCTGACCGACGTGCTGTTCATCCAGAACGGGAAGATCGTGCTCGACGCCCCGATGGACGATGTCGGCGAGCGCTTCGTCGAGGTGCTGGTCAACGCCGACCAGCTGGACGCGGCCCGCGCGCTCGGCCCGATCGACGAGCGCGCCCTGCCCTTCGGCAAGACCGTGATGCTGTTCGACAACGTCCCCGCATCCACCCTGTCGGCGTTCGGCGAGACCCGCACGCCGGGCCTGGCCGACCTGTTCGTGGCCACGATGAAAGGAGTCTACGCATGAACGCGACCGCCGAGAGGATCGAATCGCCGCTGCCGGCCGGCGCTGGCGCGCGCAGCCATGCCACGCACACCTTCCGCCTGCTGCTGCGCCGCGAGTACTGGGAGCACAAGGGCGGCATCGTCTGGGCGCCCGTGATCGCCGGCGGCATCTCGCTGTTGCTGTCGCTGGGCCTGCTGGTGGTGGCGATCGTCTTCGCCCACCGTTCGGTGGCCGATGGCCATGTCATCGAACACAACGGCGTCACCATCAACGGCCTGGACCTGGGCGCACTGGTGACCCAGCTCAGCAGCGAGGACATGCGCGAACTTGCCGGCGGGCTGTACATGACCCTGATGATGGCCAGCAGTTGGCCGTTCATCGTGATGATCTTCGTCGCCTTCTTCTACTGCCTGGGCGCGCTCTACGACGAGCGCAAGGACCGCAGCGTGCTGTTCTGGAAGTCGCTGCCGATCTCCGATACCGCGACGGTGCTGTCGAAGCTGGTCACCGCGACGCTGGTGATTCCGCTGATCGCCACCCTGATCGCCATCGCGACGATGCTGCTGTTCCTGGTCGCGCTCAGCGTGGCGGTGGCGATCCACGGTGCCAATCCGCTGCCGCTGCTGTGGGGCAACGGCACCCCGTTCCTGCTGGCGGTGCAGTACCTGGCTGCGATCCCGGTGTACGCGGCCTGGGCCCTGCCGACGGTCGGCTGGCTGCTGCTGTGCTCGGCCTGGGCCAGGTCCAAGCCGTTCCTGTGGGCGGTGCTGATCCCGCTGGCCTTCGGCCTGGCGGCGTCGATGACCGGGCTGCTGCAGCTCATCGGCCTGGACCGCCACTGGCTGTGGGGCAACGTGATCTCGCGCCTGCTGCTGGGCACGGTGCCGATGACCGGGGCGGACCTGTCCTACCTGCAGCGGGCCGCGATGCAGGGCGACGACATCCACAACCTGCTGAGCGTGGCAGGGGTGTATTCCAACTTCGCAAACCCGTCGATGTGGGCCGGCATCGTGGCCGGCGCCCTGATGATCCTGCTGGCCATCCGCCTGCGCCGCTGGCGCGAGGAAGGCTGAGCCGGCCACCCGCCCTTCTCCTCGGAGAGATTCCATGAAGCATGTACCGGTCATCGCACTCGCCCTCGCCTGCTGCCTGCCGCTGGCGGCCTGGTCGGCCCCGCCGCGGGACACCGGCGTCCGCGCGGAGATCCGCCGCGACCTGGAGGACGCCCGCAACGAGATCCGTGCGGACATTGCCAAGGCCCGCATCGAGCTGGAAACCGGCAACCTGGATGTCGGCAACAGCCGGCACGTCAACGGCGACAGGCGCCGCAAGCCCGACGCCAACACCAATGCCGACGCCAACCTGCCGAAGGCCGAGATCACGCCGCAAGGCGATTTCCTGATCGATGGCGAGGCCGTCGCGGTCGATGCCGGGCAACGCCGGCGCCTGCTTGCCTATCGCCACCAGGTCATCGACATGGCCCGGGCCGGCATCGACATCGGCGAGGTCACCGCCCTGGCCGCGGTGGATGCGGTCGACCGCGGCGTGTTCTCGCTGATGTGGGGCGCGATGACCGGCGGCCTGGAACGGCGCATCAAGCGCACCGTGCGCGATACGGTGCAGCCGGGCGTGCTGGCGATCTGCGACGCCATGCCGGCACTCCGCGTCGCCGAGCAGCAGCTGGCCGCCGAACTCCCGGCGTTCCGCCCCTACGCGCAGCGCGACGCCGACGACGCCGACACCTGCCACGACGACGTGCGCCGCGAATTCGCCATCCGCTGATCCTGCCGGCGCAGGACGGCCGGACACCCCGTTTCGTCGCGTTGCCACTCCCGTATTGCCGCCTGCAGATCGCAGCCACCCGACATCCGCCAACGCCAGCCAGGACACCCGCCCATGACGACCACGATCCGCACCGCCCTGTTGCTCTCTCCTGTACTGGCCGGCCTGCTCGTACTGCCTGTCGTCGCGCAGGCCAACGACAACCCGCAGTGCCGCCACAGCCAGCCGCGCGATCTCGCGCTGCAGCTGGATGGCATCCGCACGGTCCGCTTCGAGATCGGCAACAGCAAGCTGCGCGTGGAGGGCGCGGCCAGCCCCGATGCGACCTTGCGCGGCCGCGCCTGCGCATCCAGCGAGGCCGCGCTGGCATCGCTTCGGCTGGACCAGCAACGCTCGGGCGACACCCTGACCGTCACCCTGCGCCGCGAAACCACCACCGGCGGCTGGTTCGGCAACCACTACGCCTATCTCGACCTCAGCGGCCAGGTGCCGGCGAACGTGCTGGTGCAGGCGGTGGTCGGCTCGGGAGACGCCTGGGTGACCGGGGTGGCGGCTGCAAGCGCCGATGTCGGCTCCGGCGACGCCGAGCTGCGCCGTGTTGCCGGACGCGTGACCGCCAAGGTCGGCTCTGGCGACATCAAGGCCGAGGACATCGGCGCGCTGAAGGTGTTGTCGGTCGGCTCGGGCGATGTCGAGGCGCGCAACGTGCGCGGCGCGGCCGAGATCGGCAGTATCGGCTCGGGCGATGTCGCGCTGAGCCAGGTCCGCGGCGACGTGCAGGTGGGAAGCATCGGCTCGGGCGACCTCGACCTGCGCGAGATCGGCGGCAATGTCACGGTCGGCTCGATCGGCTCGGGCGACCTGGACATCCGCGGCGTCGACGGAAACCTGACGGTCTCCTCCAAGGGCAGCGGCGATGTCTCGCACCGCGACGTACGCGGCACGGTCGACGTGCCACGCCGACGTTGACCGCCTGTCGCCACGTCCCCCACGTCGCTGCTTCCGACACGTTCCCGCACCCGGAGTCCGCCATGCGCCGCCAACAGGTTTCCCTTCACCCCGCGTCCCGTCCATGCGTTTCCCGGTTGACCGTCCGCGCCGGCGCGGCCGCGCTGCTGGCCGGCAGCGTGCTGCTCGCCAGCGCCTGCAGCCGGTCGCCCGAACCGACGGTCCAGGTCGATGGCGGCAACGTCCTCGCGCTCGAACCCGACGCTTCGGGGTCACTGCTTGAGGGCAAGGACATCACCCTCAACGCGAGCGGACACCCCAAGGTCAAGGTCACCGCGGCCGGCGATTTCATCGTCGATGGCAAACCGGTGGATCTGACCGCCGAGCAGCGCGCCCTGGTACTGGCCTATCGCGCCGAGATCGACGGCATCGCCCGCAAGGGCATGGACATCGGCAAGCAGGGCGCCGCCTTCGGCGTCAGCACCGCGGCCGCGGCGCTGCGCGGCGCCTTCGCCGGCGACAACGCCGACACCCAGGCGAAGATCGAAGCCGAAGCCGAGCGCTTCAAGCAGCAGGCGCTGTCGATCTGCGACAACGTCGCGGCAACCAAGCAGGCGCAGGACCGCTTGTCGGCGGCGTTGCCGGCGTTCGCGCCCTACGCCAACATCGAGGTGGCCGACATCACCGACTGCCGCGACGGGCAGACCCCCGCACCGGCGCAGCCGTCCACTAGCGCCGATGTCGCCGATGCTGGCGACGCAGACGCGGATGCGTACGAGGACGCAGATAGCCCGGACGCGGCCGCCGAAGCGGACGCCGCCGCGGAAACGCTCGCCCGCTGACCGCACCCGGCAATGCGTGCGGCGGCGCCGGGATCAGCCCCCGCCGCCGCTGCCGCCGTGAATGCCGCCGCGGGTCAGCGCGGCGGGGTCGAGCAGTTTCTCCAGCGCATCGGCGGACAGCCCGCTGTCCTCGAGCGCGACATCCAGCACCGGCCGGTTCTCCTTGTAGGCCCGCTTGGCGATCGCGGCGGCTTTCTCGTAGCCGATGATCGGGTTGAGCGCGGTCACCAGGATCGGGTTGCGCGCGAGCGCCGCGTCGACATTGTCGCGGCGCACCTTGAGCCCGGCGATCGCGCTGTCGGCCAGCAGCCGCGAGACGTTGGCCAGCAGCTTGACCGAATCCAGCAGGTTGGCCGCGATCAGCGGCAGCGCCACGTTGAGCTGGAAGTTGCCGGTCTGCCCGGCCACGGTGATCGCGGCGTGGTGGCCGATCACCTGGGCACAGGCCATCACCGTGGCCTCGGGAATCACCGGGTTGACCTTGCCCGGCATGATCGAGCTGCCCGGCTGCAGCGCCGGCAGTTCGATCTCGCCCAGCCCCGCCAGCGGCCCGGAGTTCATCCAGCGCAGGTCGTTGGCGATCTTGATCAGCGCGACCGCCAGCGCATTGAGCTGGCCCGACAGTTCCACCGCATCGTCCTGGGTGGCGATGCCCTCGAACTTGTCGGAGGCCGATTCGAAGGTGCTGCGGGTCAGCGTGGACAGCGCCCGGCTGACCTTGCGGCCGAACTGCGGATGGGCGTTGATGCCGGTGCCGATCGCGGTGCCGCCGATCGGCAGCCGGCGCAGGCG
>JAFAFY010000421.1 GCA_023423235.1 Pseudomonadota bacterium | reverse complement strand
CCCATGAGTTGCTGGTCGCGGTGGTGCCGGTGGCCGGCACGCTGGACCTCAAGGCACTGGCGCAGGCTGCCGGATGCCGAAAATGCGCGATGGCCGACCCCGCCCAGGCGCAGCGCGCGACCGGCTATCTGGTCGGAGGCATCAGTCCGCTGGGGCAGAAGAAGGCGCACCGGACCTTCATCGATGCCTCCGCGCAGGCGCTGGAAACAATGCATGTCAGCGCCGGCCGCCGCGGGCTGGAGGTTGCACTGGCACCAGCGGATCTTGCCAGCATGTGCGATGCGCAGTGGGCCGCGATCGCGCGCCTGCGCTGAGCGGCGACTGGCATCCCCGCCCGCTTCTTGCGCGGGGATGGGGGGCAGGACAGGCCGACACCGCTGGCCTCGCGGCCCGCGACTATGATGGCGGCTGGCATCGAACGCGACCACCACGGACACGACATGGCGACGACACGGGGACCGGGACGGCTGCGCCTGCGGGTGATCTTCGATCCGGACGTCGTGCTGGGGCCCGGCAAGGCGGATCTGCTGGAGGGCATCCGCGAGACCGGGTCGATCTCGGCCGCAGGCCGCCGCATGAAGATGAGCTACAAGCGCGCCTGGGATCTGGTGGACGCGCTGAACCGCTATTTCGACCAGCCCGCGGTCTTCACCAGCAAGGGCGGCAGCGGTGGGGGCGGTGCCAGCCTGACGCCCTGGGGCGAGGAACTGCTGGGCCTGTACCGGCGCATCGAAGCGCGCAGCGCCGAAGCCGTCGCCGATGAAGTGGCGCAGCTGCGCCGGCACCTGCACGGCTGAGCAGCGGCGCCGGCGGATGATGCCGTGGCCGGTGGCCTGTCGCTACTTGCCACGGCGGGGGCGCATCAGAACTCGACTTCGAGCTTGGCGTAGAAACTCCGCCCCGGCTGCGGGAACCCCCAAGCCAGTTCGTACAGTGCATCGGTCAGATTGCGGGCGCCCAGGGCGACGCGCAGGTTGTCGGCCACGTCCCATTGGGTCTGCAGGTTGACCAGGGTGTACTGGCCGGTCTTGACGTAGCTGGTGCCGGGACCGCTGTTCCAGCGGTCGTCGGCGTACTCGATGCTGGGCGTCAGCGACCATGCCGCCAGCGGCGACCAGGTCGCGTACAGCAGTGCCTGGTGGCCGGGGACGCCGGTCGGGCGGTAGTCGGGCTGCAGCGGGTCGTTGATCGTGCGCTGCAGCCAGGTGGCGTTGCCGCCGATGACCCACTGCGTGCCCAGGCGCGCCTGGCCGCCGAACTCGGCGCCGTAGTACTCGCCGTCGCCGACGTTGCGGGTCTGGGTGCGCTGCGGCGGACCGGCGTCGACGACGACGGTCTGGATCATGTCGCGGACCTCGGAATAGAACACCGCGGCATTGAAGCTGATGTCATCGGAGACGCGCTTCTCCCACGACAGCTCCAGGTTGGTCGCACGCTCGCTGGCCAGGTCCGGGTTGGGCACGGCGGTGCCGAAGCGGGTGCTGAAGCGCTCGAACGAGGTGGCGAAACGGGTGCGCGAGGAGATGCTGGCGCCAAAGCGCGATCCCGGATCCTGCTGCCAGTACACCGCGGCCTGGCCGTTCCAGGCGTCGCTGCCGCCGGTGGGGTAGTCGAACAGGCCGTCGCTGGTGTTGTAGTCCTGGGCCTGCCTGACGTCGTTGCGGTCGTAGCTGACGCCGGCCAGCACGTCGATGCGCGCGCTGGCGTGCCAGGTGTTCTCCAGCGCAAGCGACCAGGTGTCCTCGCGGTTGCGCTGGGTGGGCTCACGGCTGCCGAGACTCGGGTGCGTGGGCCGGTTGAGGTTGTATTCGGCGTGCCGGTCACTGCGCCAGTGCGCCGCGACCCGGCTGTCGCTGCGCGGCAGCACGCTGAACCCCAGCTCCACGCTGGCACCGTAGGCGGAATCGTCGTAGATGCTGCGGAAGCGGCCGTTGTTGGACTGCGTGGTGTAGCTGGCGTCGTCGTAGGCGTCGAGCGCGTTGTCGAAACTGTTGTGGTAGAGCCGGGTCTTGAGGAACGTGCCCTCGCCGAAGTCGGTGCTGGAGAGGAAATAGACGTTCTCGATGTCCCACATCGGCCAGTCCCAGTAGCTGTTGGGCGGATTCGGCGGATCGTTGTAGACGTTGAGCGGAGCGCCCTTGCTGCCGTCCTGGCGGGTGTAGCTCAGGGTGTACTCATCGGTCGCGTTGGGCACGAAGCCCAGCTTGACGTTCACGCGCGTGTCGCGACTGGCCGAACGGTTGCGCGCGCCGGCCGGCTGGATCGACGTGGCCTCGAAATCGCCCGGCAGTTGCCACGCGTTGCGGTCCTGGTAGCTCACGCTGGCCTGGGCGTAGAAGCGGTCCTGGCGGGTACCCACCGAGGCATACCCGTTCCAGGCCTCGAAGCCGCCGTCACGCCCCAGGTCGAAGCCCTGGCGGAACCGCGCCTCGAACGCGCGGGAGGGCTTGCGCGTGACCAGGTTGATCGCCCCGCCCATCGCACCAGGACCGTCGATGACCGAGACATAGCCCTTGCTGACCTGGATTTCGGCCAGGTCCGCGGTGAGGAAACGGCGGAAGTCGAGCCGGTTGTCGGCCGGCAGGTAGACGCGCACGCCGTCGATCGACAGCGGCACCTGCCAGCGCCCGAAGCCACGCACGAAGATGTCGTGCTCGTTGCGGCGACCGTTGCTGTCCTGCGAGGTCATCACGCCGGGCGTCAGCTTGACCGCGTCGTCGAGGGTCAGGGTATCGAAGGTCCACATCTCCTCCCGGGTGATGACCGCATCGCCGGCAGCGATGGCCTCGGGACGCGCGGCGGTGACAGTGATCTGACCGAGGGTGAAGACATCCTCGGGCGCATCGACGGGGTTGTCGGCGGCCTGCGCGGCCAACGGCAGGGCCAATGCGCAGGCAAGGACCAGGGGGAGGCGACGGAATCTTGGGCGCATGGCACGGTCTCTCTGGCGTGTCGGCGGCGTGCGCCTTCCGGGCGACGGCAGGCGGCGTCCGGGAGCACGGGGAATGGGGCGAACGGCCGTCGCTGAACGGTCTTTCGATATATCCTTGTAAATATAACGAGCCTTTCACGCCCGCTCAAGCCACGCGGTGATCAGAGTGCGGATACCCAGTCGATCAGGCGTTGCCGGTCGCTGGCATCGAGGGCTTCGAAACGGGCCCGCGCCGGCGCCGCAGCCCCGCCATGCCAGCCGATCGCCTCGTCGATGCTGCGCGCGCGGCCGTCATGGAGCAGGCGCACCTGCCGGCCACCCTCAAGTGCGGTGCTCATCCCCCACAGCGGCGCCGTACGCCAGCTGCTGCGCAGCGGCCTGCCCTGCACATCGCGATCGGCCAGGGCGTCGCCAAGGTCGTGCAGCAGCAGATCGGTGTATGGGTCGATGCGTGCGCCCGTGCGCGTGGTGAAGCCGCTGCGGTGACAGTCTCCACAGCCGGTCGCGGCGAACAGCCGCGCGCCATCGACCGATCCACGCAGGTGCGCGGCAGCCGCAGGTGTCCGGCGCACCGTTTCCAGCTGCTGGAAGGCGAGCAATGCGTCGAACAATCCAGCTTCCACCTCCGGCGTGCCGCCCTGCGCGGCATTGCGGCAGGCGTGATCGCGCGGCGCGCAGTCGATGGCGGCAATCATGTCGCTGGTCAGCCCCATTTCGCGTGCGAACGCCACCGCGACCTGGCTGGCGACGCTGGCCTCCGTGCCCTGCCAGCCGAAGCGGCCGAGCGCGCGGCCCTCCGCGGTTTCGACCCAGGCGGGCGCGCCGCCCGGCTTGCCGCGCCGGGGACGCGCGGCGGCGAGGATCTGCGACTCGGGAATCGCCTCCAGCAGGCCGACACCCTGCGCCGAGGGCGCCATGCGCGGCATCAGTACCAGGTCGTCGGGCAGGGCCTCGCCATCGGGCAACCGCACCTCGTAGTCCGGCGACCAAAGGAGGAGCCGGCTACCGTCGGGCCGGAAGCGCGGCTGCGCGCGGTAACGGATCGCCACCGTCGCCTCCGGCGCGAATCCGGCAATCGCATCGATATTGATGATCTGTCCGAAGCGCGGGTGGCCGCGCAGTATGCTGCCGTCGCCCTGCCGCTGGCCGACCTGGAGTACGAAATCGGTCGGCGCCGGGCCGTCGCCCTGCGGGCCGCGGCCACGCCGGCGGCTGTTGTGGCAGGCATCGCAGGACACCGAATTGAACAGCGGGCCGAGGCCGTCACGGCGCCCCGCCGGCTGCCCTGCCGGGACCCAGGACGTGTTGAATACTGCATGGCCCAGATCGAAGCGTGCAGTTTCGTCGGAATCGAGCGCGCGCCACGGCAGCGGGCTGCGGCCATCGGGTTGCTCGCTGACCACGGCCGCGACCGTCGCAGCCAGCAGCGCCAGCACCAGACCGGCCGCCGTGGCAACGCACCACCTGCGCAAAGCCCTCACTCCGGCGGATTGGCGACCGCCGTGATCACCACGCCAGATGCTTCCGCTGCGCCACCGGCGAACTGCAGGACCAGGTCGCGGCCAGCCGGCAACTGGAACTCGACGATCTTGTGCACCAGCGCGCAGCCTCGCCGGCCCTGGAAATCCAGCGACGCGATGATCCGGCCGTCGTCGACCACATCGATCCAGTGCCCGGTGGTGATCGAAACGCGATAGCGGCCATCGGCCGGCACCTGGAACATCAACAGCCCGGCCCGGGCATCGTCGTCGAGCATCGGCTTGCCCGGACGCGCCGCCAGCGTGACCTCGGCCTGCGGCAACAGACGGACCTGATACAGCGTTTCCAGCGCAATGCGGGGCCCGCCGTCGACGCCGCCCGCCCCCGCGCTGACCGGCTCGGGCGTACCGGACAGCGCCGCCAGCTCGCGCGAGACGTCCCACGAGAAGGTGTCGCAGCCCGTCGGCAACGCGAGCGGAGCCGAGGGCGCAGCATGGCCGGGCAATGCCGGTGCGGCGGCGAGGAGGACGACAAGCAGCACGTGGCAGGCCGGGCGCAGGGACATTCGGAAGGGCTCTTCAATATATTTGGATAAATATATCGATCCCGGGCACGGATGTCGCGAACCACATGTTGCGAAACGTGTCGCGCCTGTGGCTTCGCGATCCTGCGCTGTTTCCGCCGCGCATTCGCCCGCGGAACAGCGCAGGCACCTATCGACATATGCCCACGGAAGGAGCTGGCGCGTACTCCGCGTTCTTTGCCGGCGGGACGCCCGATCAGGCCGGAAGAGTCGGGACGATCGAAGGCACACCACGCACGACCCGCCTTCGTCGCCACCCCTTCGCGCCAGACAATCGGTGAATATATCGCGATGAAGAGATATAATAAGCGCCCGCCTTGGCCCGACCGTCGCGATGCCCTACCACATCAGCTTCGAGTTCTATCCCCCGAAGAACGATGAACAGCGCGCGCAGCTCGACCGCACCGCGAAGAAGCTGGCCGCGCATGCGCCCGAGTACGTCTCCTGCACCTTCGGCGCCGGCGGATCGACCTTGAGCCATACGCCCGAGACCGTGCGCCGGCTCAAGCAGCAACACGGCCTGGACGCGGCGCCGCACCTGTCGTGCGTTGGCGGCAGCCGCGAAGAGATCCGCGAGCTGCTCAAGCTCTACCGCGCGATCGGCTGCACGCGCATCGTCGCGCTGCGCGGCGACCTGCCCTCGGGCATGGGCCATCCCGGCGACCTGCGCTATGCCTCGGAACTGGTGGCGTTCATCCGCAGCGAGTTCGGCGACCGCTTCCGCATCGAGGTCGGCTGCTACCCCGAAGTGCACCCGCAGGCCGACGATGCGCGCGCGGACCTCAAGCATTTCCGCGCCAAGGTCGAGGCCGGCGCGGACGCGGCGATCACCCAGTATTTCTACAACGCCGACGCCTACTTCCACTTCGTCGACGCCGCGCGCCGCCAAGGGGTGGAGATCCCGATCATCCCGGGCATCATGCCGATCTCCAACTTCAGCCAGCTGCGGCGGTTCTCGGAGGCCTGCGGCGCCGAGATCCCGCGCTGGATGCTGCGCAACATGCAGGCGCTGGGCGACGATGCCACGGGTATCCGCGAACTGGGCGCGGACATCGTCGCGCGCCTGTGCGAGCGCCTGGTCGCCGGCGGCGCGCCATCGCTGCATTTCTACACCCTCAACCTGGCCCGGCCGACACAGGCGGTGCTCGAGCGGCTGGCCTGATCCGGCCCGGCCCGACCGGCGCACGCTCACTTCTCCCGGCGGCAGCCAGCCGGTAGGCTGGCGCGATGCCCGTCGCCCAGCCCGCCGCCGCCCTGCTGCTCGCCCTGGCCGCGCTGGCGTTCGTCGGATATCCCTCCGGGGCGGATGCGCAGGTGCGGCGCTGCGTGGCGGCCGATGGCGGCACGATCTTCACCGACCGCAAGTGCAGCGAAGTGGGCGGCAG
>JAFAFY010000419.1 GCA_023423235.1 Pseudomonadota bacterium | reverse complement strand
GCCGAGGACGCCGCCAAGTTCGAGGCCCAGGCGGCGAAGCTCGGCGCGCAGTACGAGGCCTACACCTTCCCGCAGCTGCCGGGCATGCATATCAACGGCAAGGTGGCGATGGGCGAGAACATCGGCGACCTGGGCGGCATCACCATCGCGCTGGAAGCCTACCGGCGTTCGCTGGGCGGCCAGCCCGCGCCGCAGATCGACGGTTTCGGCGGCGAGCAGCGGCTGTTCATGGGCTGGGCGCAGGTCTGGCGCGTGCTGTGGCGCGACGACGCGCTGCGCCAGCAACTGGTCAACGGCACCCACTCGCCGGGCCAGATCCGCGCCTTCGCGCCGCTGCGCAATGTCGATGGCTGGTACGACGCGTTCGAGGTGGGCGAAGGCGACGCGCTGTGGATCGCGCCGGAGGACCGCGTCCGCATCTGGTAACCCTGCGCGCAGAACGGTGATGGAAAAGGGCGCCTCGGCGCCCTTTTCCTTGTGCAGCTGGTTTCCACCGGCATCGGTCACCTGCGTCGGGTGGCGCGCAGGCCCACCGGATGCGTGGCAGGTCAGGCTGGCCTTGCCGTGGCGCGTCGTACCGGCGCCGCGGCCTTGCGCACGGCGGGCGTCGCACGCAGCGCGCCGTTGACGCGCTTGGTGGTCTTCTTCAGCGGCACCACCTTCGTGACCAGGCGCTTCACCGGTTCCTCGTACTGCAGCGTCACAGAGATGCTGTCCTTGCCGATCTCGATGCTGGCCGCGTCCAGCGCGACCTGCGCCTGCGGGTGCTTGCGCACCAGCGCCTTGACGGCCTTCTGCACTTCCTGGCGCAGGCGCGCCGCCACCACGTTGCGCACCTGCGCGCGGATCATGCCGATGACGATGTTGCGCAGCATGCCGGTGAAATCGATGATCCTGGCCGCCAGGCTGGCGTTCCAGGTGAAGTTGAAGTTCTGCAGGTCGGTATCGATGTGGCCGTTGCGCACCGACACGAAGATGTCGCCGCTGAAGGTGCCGTCGAAGTAGTCGTTGTGCACCGGGATGTCCTTGTGCACCGCCCAGCCGCCGCGCACATGGATGCGGCCCGGGTGCGCGGCAATGCCCGGCGAGAGCGAACGCTCGTTCTTGCGGTGCTTGTCCTGGGCGCGGATCGCGCGGCCGAAGGCGACTTCGGCGGTCTCGTGGCGCTCGAATGGCGTGTGGTTCTGTTTCCAGCGGTTCATGGTCCCGTTCCAGACGACCTGGCGGACGCCGTCGGCGGGCAGCAGGGCGCGGAAATGCGAGAACGGGATCTGGAAGGTGTGCTGCGGCATTGGATGTCACTCCCTGGCGCTGTGCGCGAAGTGCGGGGTGGATGGTCGGCACCATCGCGACGGGCGCTGCCGCCGCGGTGCCTGTTCCATCAACGCCAGCGCTGCCCGGGAGCGGACACCTGCGACGCACAACTGTGACCGCCTGCACCCAATGCCATTGCGCATGCGCGTGCAACCGACCTGTGTCGGCCGCATGCACTGCTTGCATGCAAAGGATCGCGCGCCCGCTGCCGCTGCCTGCAGCAGTAGCGGGGCACGCTGTGCGCAGGGCTCAGCCGAACACGCGGAAGCGCGTGGCGTCGTCGATGTAGGTCTTGTCGGGGATCGGCGCCTCGTGCGAGCCGAACGGCATCTGCGCGCGCAGCTTCCAACTGGCCGGCAGCTTCCACTCGGCCGCGGCCGCGGCGTCGGGCAACGGGTTGTAGTGCTGCAGGCTGGCGCCGATGCCGGCTTCCGAGAGCGTGGTCCACACCGCGTACTGGGCGATGGCGCTGGAATGCTCGGACCAGACCGGGAAGTTGTCGGCATACAGCGGGAACTGTTCCTGCAGCCCCTTGATCACGTCCTGGTCCTCGTAGAACAGCACGGTGCCGATGCCTGCGGCGAAGCCGTCGATCTTGGCCTCGGTCGGGGCGAAGGCCTCGGCCGGCACGATGGCACGCAGCGCGTCCTTGACCAGGTCCCAGAATTTCAGGCTCTGTGCACCGTAGAGGATCACCGCGCGCGAGCTCTGCGAGTTGAATGAGGACGGCGCCTGCTTGATCGCGGTTTCGATCAGCTCGGTGATCTGCGCCTCGGGCAGGGAGACGTTCCTGCCGATGCTGTACTGGGTGCGGCGGCGTTTGGCGGTTTCGAGAAATGCGTTGGTCATGGTGGGCTCTGGGGTCGGGGACTTGGAAAGGTGGCGATGCCGCAACGCGGCATGACCCAAGTGTGGCGACGCCAACTGCCGGCAACGACCGGCGCAACCGGAAAGGATCGTTGCGCATGCGCATTCATCCACGCGGACGCAGATAGTCCGGCCGGGGGCCTGTGCACTGGCGCGGGACGCCGGTTACCGGGTGATTTCCCGGGTGATCCCGCCGGCTATGATGACCGCCCCCGAATGCGGACCGGAACGATGCGCAACCCCCTGCAGGAGCAACTGCTCAAGGCCGGCCTGGTCAAGAAAAGCAAGGTGGCTGAAGTGGTGCGCGAGCAGGCCAGGGCGCGGCAGGGCAAGCAGCCGCCGGCGCCATCGGCCACGCAGCAGGAGAGCGAACGCCTGCGCCAGGAAAAGGCCGCACGCGACCGCGCGCTGGCCGCCGAACGCAATCGCGAGGCGCAACTGCGCGAACAGAAACAGCAGGCGCGGCAGATGATCGCCGAGGCGCGGGTGCCGGCGGAGGGCGAGCGGATCTACCGGTTTGCGACGGCGCACGCCAGCGGCAGCGTGATGGCCAGCGATGCGCAGGTGCGCCAGTTGGCCAGTGGCGCGCTGGTGATCGCCGCGCTCGATGGCGGCCATGTGGTGATTCCGCGCGCGGTCGCCGACAAGGTGCGGCTGCGCGATCCCGACGCGATCGTGATCGACCATGCGCTCGCGCAGGCTGCCGGTCAGGAGGGCGCGGGCGATTACGACGATCCGCGCTTCGCCGTGCCCGACGATCTGGTCTGGTAGCAGGGCGCGGCGCGCGGCGGGACTTGCGGATCTCCGCCCCGTTGCACAGGCGCAACGGGTCGACGGTGTGGCGTGTCGGTGCGGACAGGCGGCGGCCGCGCGCGGCGCCGCTTCGGGCGGGCCAGAGGATGCCGGATCAGGCGCGCCGGTTCAGTTGTTCCGGTTCACGCCCCGGCGCCGCGTTTCCTGGCGGTCGTGGCGGCAGTGGGCTTGCCCCCCGCCTTGCTGGCATTCGCTGCGCCCGCAACGCCGGTATCGATCCGGGTCAGGGTGCGGGTGACGCCAAGTACCTCGATGCGGCCACCCGACTTGCGGAAGGCGGCGAGGTCGCTGGCGATGCGGTCGCTGGTCATCGACGCGCCGCGATCATTGCTCTTGCGGCCGGCGAACAGATGACTGGTGTTGGAAGGGGGCAGGGCGGTCTTCTTGGCGCGTGGCATGGTGGTCTCCGTCATGCGGGTTCGGTCAGGTGGGCTCAATCGGGCGGGCTCAGTTGGGCGGGTTCGATCAGGCGCGTGGTCAGTACATGGTCAGTGGAATGCCGCGCGCGTTGCGGTCGGAATAGTCGTCGCGAATGTCGCGACAGTAGGCGCCTGCCATCACGAAGCGGCGGCAGACTTGCGGCCGGGTGTGGTAGATCGAGCAGCACATCCGCGCCGCATCGATCGCCACGCACCAGCCTTCTTCATCGCGCGCCATCACCTGCAGGCCGCTGTCGGTGATGTCGGTGAAGCGCGCGGGCACGTCATCCTCGGCCTGCAGCACCACGGTCAGCCGGCAGCAGACCGCGTCGCAGTGGTCGCAATCGATCTCTGGCGTGCTCACCGCGGACATGCTGCCGGCAGGCACCGCCCGGCGAGCCGCGGCGCATATCCGCTGCTGGCGACGATGCGGTTGCGGTTCGGACTGTGGGACAACGCGCATCCACGACGGCGCCGTCCGGAATACGGGCAATGGCGCGTGGAGCAGAGCGAGGCGGGCGACAGCAGGGATCGCGCGTCACGCGTGGTGGGACGTTCGCCCATGGGACATGGTACCACCCGAGTGTAAAATTCCCGGAAAAGTGCGCCTCGCCCCCATTTTCAGCAGGAAGCAAGGCTTCAATGGCGGTATGCGCGCGGCGCGGTATCGCCTGCAATCGACAGTCGGTATCGCGTCGCATCGCGTTCTGTCGCAGCGTTCCTCTCCCCCGTCACATCGTGCCCGCATGCCCGTAGAACCGCGGATTCCTGTTCCTGGCGAGGCGCCCGTCGTGGCGCATGCCTGGAGCGCACTGGCGCTGGGCAGCCTGGCCACGTTCGTCATCGCCGCGCTGGCGCTGCATGGGCTGCGGCCGGATCTCGATCCGGTGCACAGCCAGATGAGCCTGTACCTGATCGGCGACTGGGGCGCGCTGCTGCAGCTGGCATACGTGGCGCTGGCCATGGGCATGACGGCGTTGGCGATCGGCCTGCACCGTGCCATGGTGCCGGCCGCGCGCAGCGCCGCGCCGTTGCTGTTGTTCGTGCTGGCCGGCGCCGCGCTGACGACGACCGCATACGCGTGGATGGATCTGCCCGGCATCGATCGGAGCCTGGAAGGTCTGGTCCACGGCATTTCGGCGCAGGCCGCGTTCCTGTTCGCGACTACGGCGATGGTGCTGCAGGCGCTGCGCCTGCGGCTGGATCCGCACTGGCGGCGCGCATGGCCCGGGCTGCTGGCATGGGCATTGCTGTGTGTCGCGTCGATCTGGGTGCTGGCGCTGTGGCGCGATGCGCCGCGCGGCCTGTCGCAGAAGCTGGTGATCGCGCTGATCGTGGGCTGGCTGGCGACGCTCGGCCTGATGCTGTGGCGGCGGACGCGCAACGCCGCTGCGCAGGCGGCGGGAAGCGGCGCCGGCGTGTCCTGTCACCGCTGATGCGCCAGCTGCGCTGCAGTGCGCCGGGTACTCCAGCGGAACGGGCACTCCAGCGGAACGGGCATGCCAGCGGAACGGGGATGTCCGTGCATCGCGGCTGCCACGCGC
>JAFAFY010000228.1 GCA_023423235.1 Pseudomonadota bacterium | reverse complement strand
CGGGATGGCGGCGGGCGCGCGCGAATGCGCGGCACTCAGAACCGGTAATCGAACCCGAGCTGGAAGTAGCGCCCGCGCAGGTCGTACTGGGTGAAATCGTAGGGCGCGCGGATGCCCGGGAACGAAGCGTCGTAGGGCGGCGTCTCGTCGGCGAGGTTCTCGACCTTGGCGTAGAGGGTCAGACCGTCGATGCCCGACCAGCCGAAGTAGAGGTCGAACTGGTCGTAGGCATCGACCCGCGACTGCACCGCGCTTGCGGCGGTGCTGGCCTTCTGGTCGTAGCCGCCGGTGCGGTACCAGGTCAGCGCGGTGTCGAAGTCGCCGATGTCCCAGCCCAGCGTGGTGGTGGCCTTGTTGCGCGGCAGCGACGGACCGAGGTTGCTGCCGGCGTAGTCCACCAGCGGGCCGCCGACGGTCTGCGGGCGCTTGTATTCCAGCACATGGGTGAACACGCTCGACAGCGTGATGTCGCCCGCCGCGCCGGTGCGCCAGCGCTGGCGCAGTTCGGCATCCAGGCCCGAGGTCTGCAGTTCACTGAGGTTCTGGTAGCGGTTGTAGACCGCGACCAGCTTGCCGCGGGCGTCGCGGACCACGTCGGCGGGGTCGTTGTTCTGCACGATGGTGGTGGTATTGCCGGTGCCGATCAGGTTGTCGAGTTCGACCCGGTACCAGTCCAGGCTCAGGCTGGTGTCGGCCCATGGCGAAACCACCACGCCAAGGTTGTAGCTGCGGGTGCGCTCGGGATCGAGCGCGGTGTTGCCGACGGTGAAGAAGGTGGGATTCTGGCGCGAGCCCGGCACGTCGGGATCATAGGGATCGACCACCGAGCCGTAGGCGATGTTGGTCGAGGCCGAGTTCTCCGACAGCGATGGCGCACGGAACCCGCGCGAGGCAGAAGCGCGTACCAGCAGCGCATCCAGCGGCTGCCAGCGCAGCCCGGCCTTGGGCGAGAACGCACTGCCGAAATCGCTGTAGTGGTCGCCGCGTCCGGCCAGTTGCAGTTCCAGCGTCGAGGTGACCGGCAGGTTGACCTCCGCATAGACCGCGGCGACGTCACGGTCGCCATCCACGGCCGCGATCGCCGGGCGCACCTGCAGGCCCGCGTCAATCTGCCAGGGGTTACGCGAGACCAGCGATTCGTGGCGCCACTCCGCGCCTGCGGCAAAGCCCACCGCGCCCGCGGGCAGGTCGAACAGGGTGCCCGAGACCTTGAAATCGAAACCGGTCAGCCGCGAATCGGCCGGCCGCAACGTGCTCAGCGCAATCGAATCGAGCACCGCCTGCGGCGTCGCCGCCGGGTCCTGCAGGTTGTAGCTGCCGTCGGCCAGCGCGGCGGCCAGGGTCCAGCGGTTGGCAAAGCCGCCGGCAACGATTTCCTCTTCCTTGCTGCGCGCCGCGAACGCCGCGGCCTCCCAGTCCCAGCTCTCGCCGAACTGCCCGCGCACGCCACCCAGCACGCGGTAGGCGTTGGAGCGGTTGGTCTTGAGCGACTGCCCGAGGTTGAAGAACGTGTACTCGATCGGCGTATCGACGCCGTAGGGGTTGTAGGGATTGCCGGCCGGCAGCAGGTTGGACACCGGCTCGGCGAGGCCGGTCTCGGCGTTGAGCGCGAAGCGGCCGCCCTCCAGGGTGAAGTAGGGGCTGGAGCCGAACAGCGAGGCGCCGCGGATGCGGCTGACGATCACCTCGCCGAACGCCTCGGTGGTGTCGTTGATGCGCAGCGTGCCGTTGATGTAGCCCTGGTAGCGCTCGGTCGCGGGAATCAGCGTGGTGTAGGGCGCCAGGTTGAACGCGCAGGTGTCCCCGGCCAGGCCGTCGATCGGTGCGCTGGCGGTCAGCACGGTGCCTTCGGGGCAGTTGCCGGCGGCATCGAGCAGCGGCACCGAGACGCCGTCGACCAGGAAGCGTGCGCCCTTGGCCGACCAGCCGTTCCAGCGTCCGCCGGGCTTGTCGGTGTAGATGCCCGACCGGGTCAGCGCGCGCTGGTCCTGGTCGAGCCGCTCACGGTCATAGGCCTCGACGCTGAAGAGCAGGTTGTAGCCGTCGGCCTCGAGGTCGCCGACGCCGCCCACCAGCCGCGCACGCTGCGTATCCAGGCCGCCCTCGTCGGAGGTGCCGGCGCTGCCGCCGATCTCCAGGCCCTGGAAATTCTGCCGGGTGATGATGTTGACCACGCCCGCGACCGCGTCCGAGCCGTACACCGCCGAGGCGCCGTCCTTGAGCACCTCGATGCGCTCCACTGCCACCAGCGGCAGCGCGTTGAGGTTGACGAAGGTGTCCGACAGGCCGCCCGAGGGGAAGCCGTAATTGGCCAGGCGGCGGCCGTTGAGCAGCACCAGGGTGTTCTTCTGCGACAGCCCGCGCAGGCCGATACCGGCCGAACCGGAGGCCCAGCCGCTGTTGCTGGTCTCGTTGGTCGCGTTGCCGGTGTTGGCCGAGATCGAGCGCAGCACGTCGGCCACGGTGACCTTGCCCGAGGTCTCCAGCTGCTCGCGGCCGATCACCTGGACGGGGTTGGATCCCTCGGTGTCGCTGCGTTTGATGTTCGACCCCGTGACCCGCACCGCCTCCAGCGTTCGCGCACCGCCTTCGGTGTCTGCGGACTGGGCGAAAACCAGCGACGGCGAGGCAAGCACCACGGCAACGGCAGCCGCGATCGGGGAGACAACACGCATGTAGGACACCTGGCAGGAGGAATTGGCCCGCCAGTACGCCATGCTGCAGGGCAGCAACGACAATGCAGATTCGGCATGTGCTTATGCACATCGGCACGATTGCGCCGCGACCCCGGCGCCGAAGCCCGGGCCCGGCACAGCCAAAGTTGCCTCAGAATCCCCCGCCAGCGTCGAGCCAGGCCTGCTCGGCCGGCGTGTTGACCCGGCCCAGCGCGTGGTTGCGGTGCGGGAAGCGGCCGAACTCGGCGATCACATCCAGATGCGCCTGCGCGTAGCGGCGGTACTCGGCGTTGTCCAGGGTCTGGAACAGCGCCACCGAACGCTGCTGGTCCTCCAGCGCTTCGGAATGCTCGAAGGGCAGGAACACGAAGGCACGCAGTTCCGGATCGATGCCCTGCTCCAGGCCGGCATCGAGCAGGCGGCGGGCGAAGTGCAGCGCCAACGGGTCGGTGGCGTAGGCATGCGCGCTGCCGCGGAAGATGTTGCGCGGGATCTGGTCCAGCAACAGCAGCAGGGCCAGGCCACCGTCGGCGGTCTCCAGCCAGTGGTCGCGTTCACGGCGCGCAGCGGCGAAGTGGTCGGCGCGCAGCTGCTGGTCGCATTCGCGGTCGAAGGCCTCGCCGCCGCCGAACCATTTCTGCTGGCCGGACTGGCGCCAGAAACCGATGATTTCTTCCGGGGTCTTGGTCTCCATGGCCGCAGCATAGCCCCCGCCGCGCGCTGGCCGTTGACGCCGGCTGCACGGCTATACTCTCGCGCCACTTGCGGCCATCGCCCAACCAGGAGTCCTGCATGCTGCGCCCGATCCAGCTCCTCGCCGTCATCGCACTATGCGGCGCCGCCCTGCTCGCCGGCTGCACCGGCAAGGCCGACCTCGAAAAGATCGAATCGCCCGCGGTGGGTGACCTGTACGCGGCGGAGCTGAGCGCGTTCTCCGACTACGGCTTCAGCGACGACGACGGCAACGGGATCGAGCCTGCCTACGGCCTGCTGCAAGTGATCGCGGTCAACGACGCGCAGGTGGTGGTGATCACCGAGAACGCCGGCTCCCAGGACCGCACCGTGGCCCGCACCGATCTCAAGGGCGACCTCGTCGGGATCGCGTTCGACGACAGCGAGAAGATCGCCATCTCCCGCCCCGACCTGCGCAAGGCCTGGGACGACAAGCTGATCTTCGGCGTGCGTCGCCGCTGACCGCAGCGCGCGCCTGCAGGCGCGTCATCGTGGAACCGACCGCTGCCGGCCCAAGGGCCGGCAGCGTCGTTCCGGGCCCGGGTGCAACCCCAGGCGTTACTCGTCGAACCGCAGGTGCCGCACCGACTTGCCGTGGCGGCGGATCAGCTTCAGCGCCTCGATGCCGATCTGGATGTGGCGCTCGACGAACTCGGCGCTGACCTTGGCATCGGAAGCCTCGGTCTTGACCCCCTCGGGGATCATCGGCTGGTCGCTGACCAGCAACAGCGCGCCGGCCGGGATGCGGTTGGCGAAACCGGCGGCGAAGATCGTCGCGGTCTCCATGTCCACGCCCATGCAGCGCATCTGCCGCAGCCGTTCCTTGAACGCGTCGTCGTGCTCCCAGACCCGGCGGTTGGTGGTGTAGACGGTGCCGGTCCAGTAGTCGTGGCCGAGGTCGCGGATCATCGTCGAGACCGCGCGCTGCAGCGCGAACGCCGGCAGCGCCGGTACCTCGGGCAGCAGGTAGTCGTTGGAAGTGCCCTCGCCGCGGATCGCCGCGATCGGCAACACCAGGTCGCCCAGCAGGTTCTTCTTCTTCAGCCCGCCGCACTTGCCCAGGAACAGCACCGCCTTCGGTGCAATGGCCGAGAGCAGGTCCATGATCGTCGCGGCATTGGGGCTGCCCATGCCGAAGTTGATCATGGTGATGCCGTCGCTGGTCGCGCTGGGCATCGGCCGGTCCAGGCCGACGATCTCGGCGCCGGTCAGGCGGCTGAAGTGGCCGAGATAGCCACCGAAGTTGGTGAGCAGGATGTGTTCGCCGAACTGGTCCAGCGGCACGCCGGTGTAGCGCGGCAGCCAGTTCCCGACGATCTGTTCTTTTTCTTTCATCGTCTTCTCCTTGCAGCCGCGCATTCTGGCATGCCCACCGCACGCCGGTGGAAGCGGGACACGATGCCTGCTGCAGTGCGGCGCGCCGCGGTTACACTCGGAGGCTGCCGTCGCGGCGCCTGCCGTCGCCGCGAGCCCATGCTCGACAGATCCTCCGGGGAGTTTCCATGTCACGCCTGTTGTCCGCCGCGCTCGCGGCCGCCCTGGTGGGCGGCTGCGCCACCACCGCATCGCCGGGACGCGCCGATGCCGTCGCCTCCGCCGCCGCTGCCTCGGTGCCCTATCCCGGCACCTATCGCCCGATCGCCGCGCCGCCGGTCCTGATCGCCGGTGCCACCGTGCTGACCGGCGACGGCCAGCGCCTGGACGATGCCGACGTGCTGCTGCAGGGCGGCCGCATCGCCGCGGTCGGCCGGAATCTCGCCGCGCCTGCCGACGCCCAACGCGTCGACGGCCGCGGCAAGTGGGTGACGCCGGGACTGATCGACGTGCATTCGCACCTGGGCGTCTATCCCAGCCCCGGCGCGCGCGCGCACAGCGACGGCAACGAGATGACCGCGCCGGTCACCGCCCAGGTCTGGGCCGAGCATTCGGTGTGGCCGCAGGACCCCGGCTTCGGCGCCGCACTGGCCGGCGGCGTGACCTCGCTGCAGATCCTGCCCGGATCGGCAAACCTGGTCGGCGGCCGCGGCGTGACGCTCAAGAACGTGGCCGCCACCACCGTGCAGGACATGAAGTTCCCCGGCGCGCCCTACGGCCTGAAGATGGCCTGCGGCGAGAATCCCAAGCGCGTCTACGGCGAGAAGGGCGGCCCGGCGACGCGCATGGGCAACGTCGCCGGTTATCGCTCGGCATTCATCGATGCCGCCGAATACCGGCGCAAGCAGGCAGGCGATTCGCCCGGCAAGCGCGACCTCAAGTTCGAGACCCTGGCCGGGGCGATGGATGGCGAGATCCTGGTGCACATCCACTGCTATCGCGCCGACGAGATGGTGCAGATGCTGGACCTGGCCAACGAGTTCGACTTCAACATCACCGCCTTCCACCACGGCGTGGAGGCCTACAAGATTGCCGACCGGCTGGCCGCGGAAGGCGTGTGCGGGGCGCTGTGGGCCGACTGGTGGGGCTTCAAGATGGAGGCCTTCGACGGCATCCAGGAGAACATCGCCATCGTCGACCGCGCGCCAGGCGGCTGCGCGATCGTGCACTCCGATTCCGACGAGGGCATCCAGCGCCTCAACCAGGAGACCGCCAAGGTCATCGCCAACGCGCGCCGCGCCGGCATCGAGATCGCACCCGAACACGCGATCCGCTGGCTGACCGAGAATGCCGCGCGCTCGCTGGGCGTGCTTGAGCAGACCGGCACCCTGACCGCCGGCAAGATGGGCGACGTGGTGCTGTGGAACGGCAACCCGTTCACCGTCTACGCGCTGGCCGAGCAGGTGTGGATCGACGGCGCGCACGTCTACGACCGCTTCGACCCTGCGCGTCAGCCTGTGTCGGACTTCATGCTTGGACAAAGCGCGCATGGACAAGGCGCGCCGGGACAGGACACCACAGGCGATACGCCCGGGGGCGACGCCGCTGCCGCCGGAGGTGCCCGATGAGCCGCCGCGACACGCGCCTGGCGCG
>JAFAFY010000170.1 GCA_023423235.1 Pseudomonadota bacterium | reverse complement strand
GCGCCGACCCCACGCGTGCCGCGCAGTCGGGCGCCACCCCGCTGTCGGCGGCGGTGAGCATGCGCCAGGGCGAGATCGTCGACCGCCTGTTGCAGGGTGGCGGCTCGCTGCAGCAGCGACTGCCCGGCGAGGTCAGCGTGCTGATGCTGGCCGCAGCCCTCGGCCTGCCCGATATCTGCGCGCGCCTGCTGACCGCCGGCGCCGACATCCACGCAGGCGACGCCCAGGGGCTGACCCCGCTGCACTGTGCGGCGATGTTCGGCTTCACCTCGCGCGACCGCCCGCGCCTGCTGGCGCTGTTCGACACCCTGTTGCTGGCCGGCGCCGAGGTCGACGCCGCTGCGGCCGGCGGCGTGACGCCGCTGCTGTTGCTGCTCGGTGCCCGTGCCGAACCCGGCACCGCCTGCGACGAGGACGTGGTGCTGGCGGCGATGGAGCACCTGCTCGACGAGGGCGTCTCGCTCGAGGCCCAGGATCCACGCGGCTTCGGCCCGCTGCACCTGGCCGCACTGCACGGCCAGCTGCGCCTGGCCCGGCGCCTGCTGCGCGCCGGCGCCGATCCGGACCTGCGCGACACCCTCAACCGCACCCCGCGCGAGATCGCGGTGATGCGCGGCTTCATCGACGTCGCCGCCGAACTGGCGCCGGTGCCGGCGCAGGACAGCGTGTCGATGGCACGCTTCCTGCGCGAACAGCGCTGATCCGGTAACGGCGACGGCCCGGGTTGCCCCGGGGCGCCGGAGCGGGCACAGTCGGGCCCCCGGTTCCGCAGGACGCACCCATGCACCGAATCCTCGCCTTGCTGCTTGCCACGGCGTTCCTGGCCGCCGCAGTGCCCGACGCCGATGCCCAGACCGCGCGCAAGGCACGCCAGGAAGTCGAGGCCACCCTGCTGGTCACCGGGCATGTCGACATCGACCGCACGGGCCAGGTGTCTGCTTTCGCCGTCGATGAGCCGGACAAGTTGCCGCCGCCCGTCGCCAGCCTGGTCAATCGTGCCGTGCCGCAGATGCGCTTCGAGCCGGTGCTGGTCGACGGCGCGCCCGTGCTGGCGCGGGCGAAGATGAGCCTGCGCATGCTGGCCACGCCACTCGACGACGGCAACATGACCCTGCGTATCGCCAGCGCGAACTTCGGCGACGAGTACGCGCCCGATGACGCGGCCCGCGTCCGCAGCGCCAGCATGCCGCCGCCGAGGTATCCGGAGAACGTCGCCCGCGGCGGTGGCAAGGGCACGGTGTACCTGCTGCTGCAGATCGGCCGCGACGGCAAGGTGCGCGACGTGGTCGCCGAGCAGGTCAACCTGACTGCGATCGGCACCGCCCGCGAGATGGAATCCATCCGCAGGGACCTTGCCCGTTCCGCGGTCGACACCGCGCGCCGGGAGTGGACCTTCACGCCGCCGAGCGAAGGCGAGGCCGCCAGCCAGGACTACTGGGTGTTGCGGGTGCCGGTCTCGTTCCAGTTGCATGGCGATCGCGAGACAGCCTACGGCCAGTGGAGCGCCTACCACCCCGGTGAACTGGTCCGCCCCGACTGGGCCCAGCCCACGCCTCCAGGCTTCAGTCCCGATGCGCTGGTCGCCGGCACCGTCTCGCCGGAAAACTCGCGCTTCCGTCTGCTGACGCCGCTGGGCGGCTGAGCAGCGCGCCCGATGCGGGCGGTTGCGCAAAAGGCACGGCCTGTCCGGGCAATTGCCCGGCCGTGATCGCGGCCAACGCGCGCCCCGCTGACGCGCAGGTTGGCCGCATCCGTCACTGCAATCGCAACACTGACCCATCGACAAGGAGCGCCAGATGACCCGTTTCCTGACGCCGGCAGTCGCGCTGCTGGCAGCGGCAGTCACCCTGGCTGCGCATGCCCAGGGCAGCAGCGACACCGTCGCCTTCCAGACCAGCGTCAAGGTGGTCATCGATGCGCAGGGCCAGCCTGTGGAGATCGAAGCCGCGCCCACGCTGTCGGGCGGGGTGCGCGATTTCGTCGAGGCGCGCGCCCGCGGTCTCGCGTTCGATCCCGTCGTGGTCGACGGGCAGGCGCGCGGCGGCGTCACCTATGTGGTGTTCGGTGTCTGCGCGGTCCCGGATGGCGAGCAGATGCGCCTGGCCGCCGAATACCGCACGCATGGTCCCGGCCAGGCGGATGGCTCGGCATATCCGGCGCCGCCGCGCTATCCCGTCGCAGCGGCACGGCAAGGCTTGTCGGCCGACCTGATGGTGCGTTACCTCGCGCAGCCCGATGGCAGTGCCAGCTTGCAGGCGGTCGAGTTTGCCGAAGGCTCGAAGGTGCGCGGTCGGGCGATGTTCGAGCGCATGGCGCGCGACTGGGTTGCGGCGATGCGGGTGTTGCCGGAAGAGATCGATGGCGCACCGGTCGCCACCGCCGTCGCGATGCCGGTCAACCTGGAAGTGGCAAACGTCGGGTCGCGGCAGGCGCGCGAGATGCTGGAGAGAATGCACGAATCCCAGGCGGGCCTGGCCGAATGCCTTGCGGCGGAACGCGCGCAGGCGGGCCAGGTCGCCAATGCGCAATCGGCGTTCGTCGTCCGCGACGCGGGCTGACGCACGCGGCATTGCCGACGCGGCGCCTGCCGAAACGAAAAGACCCCGCGCAAGCGGGGTCTTCCGTTGTGCGGCCGACGCGGGCTCAGCGCTTCATCGAAGCGAAGAACTCGTCGTTGGACTTGCTGCTCTTCATCTTGTCGAGCAGGAATTCCATCGCCGCGATCTCGTCCATCGGGTGCAGCAGCTTGCGCAGGATCCAGATGCGCTGCAGCAGGTCGGGCTCGATCAGCAGGTCCTCGCGGCGCGTGCCCGACTGGTTGACGTTGATCGCCGGGTAGACGCGCTTCTCGGTAATGCGGCGGTCCAGGTGCACTTCCGAGTTGCCGGTGCCCTTGAACTCCTCGTAGATCACCTTGTCCATCGCGCTGCCGGTGTCGACCAGGGCGGTGGCGATGATGGTCAGCGAGCCGCCTTCCTC
>JAFAFY010000140.1 GCA_023423235.1 Pseudomonadota bacterium | reverse complement strand
GATCATTGCCGGCGCGGTGGCGATCGCCGGCGCGGTGGCGGCGGTGCTGCTGCTGACCGGTTCTCCCGCGGCGCAGCGCGAGGCGAAACTGGACGCCGCGCGGGTCCGCGACCTGGCCAGGATCGAGCAGGTGGCCGGCAAGCAGTTGCGCGACGAAGGCAACCTGCCGGCAACGCTGGACGGCCTGCGCGACGGCGCACTGCAGCGCGTGGACCGCGTCACCGGCGCACCCTACGGCTACACCGTCACCGGCCCGCGCAGCCTGCGCCTGTGCGCGCGCTTCGTCACCGACAGCAGCGATGTCCTGCGCGCCGCCGAGCCGTGGATGCGGCGCGACTGGCCGCATGGCGTCGGCGAGACCTGTTTCGAGCGCACGCTGGCGCGGGATGCGGACGCGGCGGAGTAGCCGCGCCAGGTCGTGACAGCCGGCCGCCGTGCGCAGTGGCGGTGCGCCAGCCGGGCTTTCCCGCGTGGCCGCCCTGGCGAGTGCAAGCTGGCGGGTCGCGCCGGATGAGGGCCCCTCGGGTGCCTCGGGCACATCCGACCCCTGCGCTTGCGCGCGGCAGGCAGACGCCTGCGCAGTTCAGGCGACGCGCGCGGCGGCGACCGGGATCAGATATCGCTGTCGCCGCAGGGCGCCATCGCCGACAGTACGCCGCGCACATGCCCGGCGGCATTGCCGGTCCGCTCCGCCGCGGGCAAGGCCTGCAGATGGTCGAACACCCGCGCCACGATCTCGTGCGGCTTGATCCGGCCCTGGCCGCACCAGACATCGCGGCCCGAGGCATCGGCAACGCCTGCGATGTAGGCCGCGGCGGTGCGCGTCGCCGTCTCGCGGCGGGCCTCTTCGGCGGCTGCGGCAGTGGCCGCGTTGCCGCTGCCGGCATCGCCGTGCAGGGTATAGGCGGTATTGCCCTGCAGGGCGTCGAGCAGGTCGTTGGCACTGTAGAAACCAGCATGCCACCCGGGGCCGGGGCGTGCGCCGACGGCCGCCGGCAGTGCGGTGGCGGTGGCCAGCAGGACCAGGCAGGCGGTGCGCAGGCAGTTGCTCATGGTGCACAGCCTGCCACGCCGGCCCCACGCGTTCCCGAACCGTGGCTGTCCGTTTGATGCTGTGGCCCTGCCATCGGCCGGCAGGGTCACGCTGCCGACCAGGCCAGCGTCACCACTTCCCGGGGCGACGACACACCTGGCGATGTCTCCGGTTCCGTCGATACGACAGCGCGGGCTGCGGCCGATGCATGCGCAACGGCGCGTGGTCGGTGTCTGCCGCGGGACTTGGCCGATGTTGGCCGGCAACAGTGCGCGACCGGTGCACGGACCGGGCAACCTGGCTGTATGGCGCAACCTGGGGCGCCGGTCGCAGCGCTGCGACCGACGTGGCGCTAGGCTGCCTGCCCGGGTCACGGAGTCGAATCCCATGGCGTCGCATCCGTACCGCCGCCTGCCGGCGCCGCGCAAGCGCTGGTCGCGCATGCGCCCGCTGTGCCTGGCCCTGTTGTGCCTCATGCCCCTGACGTCGGCGACAGCCGCGGGCGATACGCCGGATTTCGTCGACCTCAGCGGCGCGTTCGTGCACTTCTTCGATGCGACGGCCGGGCTGCCAGAGGATGCTCGGGTGGCCGCGTTCAAGCAGCAGGTGGCGCCCCTGCAGCCGGCGTTCTACGGCATCGCGCGCTTCGAAGGGAAGCGCACGCAGCAACAGCGCGACGTGCAGATCCAGAAGGCGCTGGCGCAGTTTCCGCAGATCCGCGCCGGCTATCAGGCCAAGGCCGCGCAGTTCGCCGATGCGCTCGCGCGCAACAGTGCCAGTTTCGCCGCCGCGTTTCCCGACTACCGCGCGACCACGCCGGTCGTGCTGCTGCATTCGCTGGGCGAGATGGACGGCGGACTTCGTACGCTCGATGGCCAGCGCCAGCTGGTGTTCGGCGCCGACGGCATGGCGATCCACCACGCACCCGACGCCGACGAGTCGGCGTTCTTCCACCACGAGCTGTTCCATGCCTACCACGAGCCGCAATTCGGCAGCTGCGAGGCGCTGTGGACCGAGGGCCTGGCGGTGCACGTGGCGCAACGGCTCAACCCCGGCGCCAGCGATGCGGAACTGTTGCTGGACCAGCCTGCGGGCACGGCAGCGGCCACCCGCGCAGCGCTGCGGCCGGCGCTCGAACAGTTGCGCGGCGCACTCGACAGCACTGCGGCCGAGGTGCAGCAGGCGCTGCTGTCGTTCGGCGATGACGGCAGTGGCCTGCCGCCGCGGCGTGGCTACCTGGTCGGTGGATTGCTCGCCGGGCAGATCGCCGACGGGCGGTCGCTGCAGGAACTGGCGGCGATGTCGCAGGCCGAGGTACGGCCATTGCTGGACGCCGCCATCGACGCGCTGCTGGCCGAGGCGGACGCGGCCGCCGAGGCACCGGACGCGCGCTGACGCGGCGCGAGAGGCGAGTGCGGTGTGACGGGGTTTCATGCCAGGTGGCGCCACTCCCGCTCGCCACGCCTATCGCCATGCCGACCGTAGCCAGGAATCTGATCAGCACGATCTCCCAGTTCCCTTCCCCCGCATGCGGGGGGTGAGGACGGCCTGCTTGCGCGGCATTGCCGCGCAGGTCGACCGAACGCCCGGCGGCGGCGCCGGGCCGGACAGGTGCCCGAAGGGCGGATGGGGGCGCTTCGCCCTCACCCCAACCCACTCCCGCATGCGGGAGTGGGGGCGATACCGTGTTGCTGAATGTTCGCGCCAATCAGGGCCAGGAATGGTGCGCGGCTACAGCTCGCCCAGCGCATGGATGGGGTGCTGCTCGCTGCGGCCGACGGCGGCGATGGCCTGCTGGACATCCTCGCGCGCCAGCAGTGCCTCGCGCTGCCGGCGATAGCCAGCATCGCCGGGTAGTGCCGGTGCGCGCTGGTACTGCTGTACCCAGGCCAGTGCGTCGTCGCGGGTGGCGGCATCGTCGAGTAGGCCGGCAAGCACGCTGGCGGCGCGGTCGTCCTCGCCGCGCAGCAGCAGCGCGGTGAGGTAGTGATCCGCGGAGTCGATGCGCTGCGCCTCGATGTACGCGAACGCAGCGTCGGCATCGGTCTGCCGCTGCAGCTGCAGGGACGCGCGCAGCTGGATCAGCGCCTGCACCATGCGGCCGTAGCCGCTCATCCGGCCGACCGGTGCGATCACCCGCAGTGCGTCTTCGGGTTGACCCAGGCTGGCGTGGAAGTTGCCCAGGTTGAGGACCTGGCTGACGTTGATGGCGCCCTGTTCGCGCATCGCACTGGCATGGCGCAGCGCCGCCAGCGCCTCGTCGTCGCGCTGCAGGCGGCGCAGCGCGATGGCACGGTTGTTGTGCAGCCAGATCGCGTCGTTGCCGTTGTCGAACTGCGCCAGATCGGCCAGCGCCGCGTCGGCCTCGGCCAGTGCGTCCGCGGCACGGCCGGCCGACAGCAATGCGTAGGTCAGTTCCATGCGCACGTCCAGCCGCGTGGGCTGGGCGTCGGCCAGCGCCTGCAGGCGCGCGACCTCGGCGGTCATTGCCGCCGCCACATCGAAGCGTGGATCGTCGCGATCGACCAGCGCGTCGAAGCGGCGGTCGCTGCGCAGGCGCACGATGGCCGAGGGCGTGCGCGCCCGCGTGATCGCCTCGACCGCGCCTGCACTGTCGCCGGCGTCCAGGCGCGCGCTTGCAAGGTCGACCCAGAAGCCGTCCGCGCCCAGTCCGTTGCGGCTCCAGCCGGCGTCGAACAAGGCCTCCAGCAGCGCGGTACGGGCGGCGCCACGTCCGCGAGGCGCATGCAGGATCTCCGGCAATAGTCCCTCGGGCAGGCTGTCCAGGGCGGTGGGCCAGTGCTGCGCGAACCGTGTCATCGCCTCGGCGGCGGCGACCGGGTCGTCGAGGTGCAGTTGCAGCGTCGCGACGCGGTACCAGTCGTCGCGCTCGTCCTGTCGCAGCGCCAGTGCGCGCTGCGACAGCGCCAGCGCGTGGCGGGCCTGGCCTTCCTGCATGGCGATGCCGGCGGCCTCGTGCAGCACCGCGTGCTGCAGTTCGGGGTCGAGCCTGGGGAAGTCCGGGTGCAGCAGCGCCTTGTCCAGGCTGCGGCCGGCCTGCTTGCGCTCGCCCGCCTCCAGCGCGGCCACGGCCTCGTGCAGCAACTGTTCCAGGGTGAGGCCCTGCAGACGCGCATCGACCTGCAGGCCGCTACCGGCCGCAGGCAATACCGGCTT
>JAFAFY010000123.1 GCA_023423235.1 Pseudomonadota bacterium | reverse complement strand
CGCCCCGTCCCCCGCCCCGGCACCGGCGGTGCCGCAGGCACCTGCCGCGCCGGTCGCGCCAGCGGCGCCTGCAGTCCGCACCGTGCTGCCGAGCGCCGCCGAGCACGCGGAGATCGCCGCAGCCGCGACCGACGCGGGTGAAGCGGCCAAGGCCGCCGTGACCATCGCCGGCGACGACAGCGGGTCCGGGGAACGACCGGCGCTGCTGCTCGTCTCCTCGGGCAGGGGACGCATCACGCTGACTCCCGAGGCCGTCGCGGCCCAGGCCACGCGTCCGCGCCCGTCCCAGGCCTACGTGCGCACGCATGCCGACGACAGCGTGGTGATGAACGGTTCCGCCCCCGACCTGGCCGAGGTCCGCGCCAGCGCCGGCAACGCCGAGGTGCTGTGGTTCCGGCGCGGCGACGCGCGCTACGTGATCCGCGACCCCGCCACCCTGCGCCGCTTCGACGCCGCGTTCGCCCCGGTCACCCGGCTGGGCCGCGAGCAGGCCGAACTCGGCCAGCAACAGGGCGCGCTGGGCACGCAACAGGGTGAACTGGGTGGGCGCCAGGCCCGCATCGCACTGGCCGCGGCGCAGCGGGCACTCGATGGCGAGGCCGGTACGGCGACGCCAGGCGAACAGGCGGACATCAGCGCCCGCCAGCAGGCGCTGGCCACGCAGCAGGCCGAACTCGGGCGCCGCCAGGCGGCCCTCGGCCAACGCCAGACCGAGGCCACGCGCCAGGCCGAAACCGCGGTGTGGCAGTTGCTCGACCGGGCACTGGCCAACGGCCGCGCACAGCAGCTCTGAATCCGACGCGTCTTTCTGCAACCTCCGACAGGCCGTCATTCACGCGAGGGCGCGAATGACAAACAGGAACCGGTTTGCTCGAACCTGCCTTGTGCGTGCGCTGCTGATCGGTCTGGCGTTCGGCGTCCATCCGGCGCGCCAGGCCGCGCAGCTCGACCCGATCGCCGCGCTGCGCCAGGAATGACCGCGCGGCCCGGCGTCCGGCAGCCGCTTGGCCGGGCCGTTGCGCTCAGTTGGTCTCGGTGATCGACAGGGTGTAGCTGCCGCTGTTGCCGAGATGGCCGACGTAGATCTCGTACTCGCCCGGGCGGAAGGTGTCGACCACCGCCGCGTCCAGCGCGCCGCCGCTGTCGTCGTCGCACAGCACCTTGCCGGGGCCGCGGATGACCAGGCTGGAGTCGGTGGTGCTCTCCACCGAGATCCGCAGGCCCACGGTCGAGGTGATGGTCAGGCGATGGTCGGGGCTGGTGTCGATCATGCCGGTGCAGTGCGCGCCATAGGTGCTGGCATCGACCCGCCCGCCGGTCTCGCCACGTCCGGTCTGCGGGTCGGGCATGAAGCCGGCGCCGAGGGTGAAGTTGCCGTACTGGCCCGCGCTTGCGGCACCGCCGCTGCCGCCGAGGTTCTCGGTGATCGACAGGGTGTAGCTGCCGGCGCGTTCGATATGGCCCACGTACACCGCGTATTCGCCCGGGGTCAGGCGCGCGTCGAGCCGGGCGTCGAGCATCTCGCCGCCGTCGTCGTCGCAGAACACACCGGCCGGGCCGACCACGACCAGGGTCGAATCGGTGCTGCTGGTGGTCGACATGCGCACGTCGACCGGGCCGGTGACGCGCAGGGTGTGGTCGGGCGCGCTGTGGATCGCGCCGGCGCATTGCGGGCCGAAGCGCGAGGCCTGGGTGGCGCCGCCGGTGGTGCCGGTGGCACGCAGCGGATCGGGGGTGAATCCCGGGCCGATCGTGAGGGTGTTCTGTGCGCTGGCGCCGGCGCTTGCGCAGGCCAGGATCGCCGCGGCCAGCAGGCCGAGGCGCGATTTGCGGACTTGCATCGGTATCTCCCCTGTCGCCCGGTATCCCCTGACGCCGGTGCGACGCAAGTGTGGGCGTTTGCGCGCGATCCGGGAAGCGTCGGTGCGATCGGGATGCCGCGGCCGCGGATCAGTTGCGCGGTGGCTGCCAGTGCGCCGGCGGCGTCGCCGGGATACCTTCCTCCTGCAGGGCGCGCTCGACCAGCGCCAGTTCGTTGTCGATCGACGGGTCGGCCAGCAGCCGCGCGTACTGCGCGGCGCCATCGCGTGGCAACTGTGCGGTCGCGCGTCCCCATTCGAGCATCTGCCAGTGCTGGATGCGTTGCCTGGCCTGGGCGTCGGCACGTTCGGCGGGCGTCGAGGCCGTGCGCTCGAGCAGTGCCAACCCCAGCATCCGCCCGAGCTGGGTGTCCGAAGCGCCGGCCATCACCCCGGCCACGTGCCGGCAGTCGCGCAGGCGCGCCGCGTCGCCGCGGTCCGCCTCCGGCGCGCAGTCCTGCATCAACGACTGCAGGCCCGGGAATGTCACCGCTGACCAGATCGACACGGCCAGGATCGCGGCATGCTCGCGGGGGTCGTAGTCGCCGTCGGCGGCGAAGGCAGCGCGTTCGACCGCGGTCGGCGGATGGCGCAACAGCGCGGCCTGCATCCAGCGTACCTGCGGCAGCATGTGCAGGTCGAAAGTGCGCGCGCCACGGGCATCGGCCAGCAGGGCCTCGCTGCCACCGCCGCGGAACAGCAACGGCGCCAGGTTCTGCGGCTCGGCCGCCAGCCAGCGCTGCGCTGCGCGCACGCGGCGCTGGGTCGAGGCGACACCGTCGCCCTGCATCAGCAGGACATTGGCCAGCACGTCGGCGCCGGCCTTCTGCGCGGCGGCTTCGCGCCAGGCCTCGGCCTGCGGGTCCGCGGGCGCGGCGGTGGAGGGTACGTCGCCGGCAACCTCCGCCGTGCCGGCGTGGATCGACACGCCGCGCAGGGTCGCAGCGAATGCCAGATCGCGAGCCTGGCCGGTGGCCGCCAGCGCGCTGGCGCTGCGCTGCAGATAGCCCGCCCAGGCGGCATCGGCCGCCGCGTCCGCGGCGCCGCTGGCGGGTGCCTGGCTATCATCGAAACCCGCATAGGGCGCCTGTGCCTGCGCGGCGGGCAACAGCAGGCCACCAAGCACGATCGTCAACAGCGTCTGTCGCATGCACCGTCCCTGTCGGCGAGGATCAGCGCGCAGCATACCGGGGCCGTGCCCGCCGGCGCACTGGAAAGGCGACTGCGCGGCGACGGGACGCAACGGCGAATCAACGGCGAGGCAACGGCATCGCGCGACCATGCGCGCAACCCGCTGGCCTTCGCATCACCGCACGCATCGCTGGGCACGCGGGCGCGTTGAAGGACGGAAAAGCCGGATGCACCGGCGTGCGCGGTGCTTCGTCGTTCAGTAGCCCGCCGCCTGGCCATCCTTGCGCGACTCGCTGGCGCCGACCCAACCGCCATGCGGGTTCTTCATGATCGCCTGGTAACCGCCGTAGGGGCCGTCGGCGAAGCGCACCGAATGCCCCTTGCGCATCAGCGCGCGCACGGTCTCGTAGGGGAAGCCGGTCTCCAGCTCGACCCGGCCGCCGTCGGTCATCGCGGTGTTCTGTCCGGTCGGTTCCGTGGAGCCGTCGTGCTGGATGCGCGGCGCGTCGCCGGCTTCCTGCAGGTTCATGCCGAAATCGAGCAGGTTGATCAGGATCTGCACGTGCCCCTGCGGCTGCATCGCGCCGCCCATCACGCCGAAGCTCAGCCACGGTTCGCCGTCTTTCGTCGCGAACGCGGGAATGATGGTGTGAAACGGGCGCTTGCCCGGCGCGTAGCCGTTGGGATGGTCCTCGCGCAGCACGAACTGCTCGCCGCGGTCCTGCAGGATGAAGCCCAGGCCCGGCGGCGCCATGCCGCTGCCCATGCCGCGGTAGTTGGACTGGATCAGCGAGACCATCATGCCCTCGCTGTCGGCGGTGGTCAGATAGATGGTGTCGCCCTCCTCCAGTTGCCTGGGCGTGCCCGGCTGCACTTCACGCAGCGCGCGGTCCATCGAGATCAGCTGGCCGCGCTCGCGCGCGTAGTCCTTGGAAATCAGCCTGGCGACCGGCGCGGGGTGGAAATCCGGATCGGCATACCAGCGCGCGCGGTCGGCGAATGCCAGCTTCTTGGCCTCGACGAACAGGTGGATGTGTTCCGGGCTGCCGAAGCCGTAGGACCCGAGGTCGTAGGGTTCCAGCAGGTTGAGGATCTGCAGCGCGGCGATGCCCTGTCCGCTCGGCGGCAGTTCCCATAGCTCAACGCCGCGATAGGTGGTCGACACCGGCTCGACCCAGTTGCCGGTATGCGCGGCCATGTCCTCGTAGGAGAGGAAGCCGTCGTTGGCGGCGAAGTAGTCGCCGATCACCCGGGCGATATCGCCCTTGTAGAACGCGTCGCGGCCGCCGTCGGCGATCGCCGCCAACGCGGCGCTGGAACTCGGCCAGGGTCAGCGACTGCGGCGAGCGGCCCGAGCCGTCGTAGCCGTACAGACGCTTCGTCTTCGGATCCCAGACGATCGCGAAGAGGTCGCCACCGATGCCGTTGCCGGTCGGCTCCATCAGCCCCAGCGCCGCGTTGGCGGCGATCGCCGCATCGACCGCGCTGCCTCCGGCCTTCATCGTGTCGAGTGCGATCTGGGTCGCCAGCGGGTGCGAGGTCGCGGCCATCGCCTGCGGCGCGTAGACCTCGCTGCGGGTCGCGAACGGCTGGCCGGTGATGCGGTCGGCGGCGGCGGCCGGCAGCGCGAGCAACGCCGCCAGCAATGGAAGCGGCAACAGACGGCGCGCGCGCGCGGCGGAAGTGGACAGGAGCATGCGGATTCCGTGATTCAGGCCAGTCGCACACGATAGCGCCTAGGGTCGCCCCCAGTTGCCGCCGCGTGGCGCCGCCGCGGACAGTACAGGTATTGCCCTGGGGTCCGCTGGAGCCGGCCATGAGCCTGACGATTTCCGATCGCGCCGCCCTGCCGGACGTGTTGCCGCCCGCAGGGGACCTGTCGCCTTACCGCGCGGAACTGCCGCCCCCGCCGCCCCCGCCCCCGCCGCCCCCTGCACCGGCGGGGCCGCGGGTCGCCGAGCCCAGCTACCACCCGCAGGTGCAGGCGCCGCAGTGTGCGCCCGGCGGCCCGGCGCCGTCCGGCCCTTATGCGTTGCCGCCCGGCAGCACCCTGGGCGAGACCGCCAGCGGCACCCAGGCCCAGCCCTTCGACGTCACCCTGTCGCAGCTGGCGACAGCGGTCTACGGCACCCGCGGCGCACCGCCCGAGGGCTGGTCGGCGGTCAGCGACTGCGACCTGCAGGCACGTGGCATCGACGATCCGCAGGCCTGGCGGCAAGCGTTCCTCGGCGCCGGCGGCAATGAACAGGAGTTCCGTGCCGAGGTCTATACCGATGGCGATGGCAACTACGTGCTGGCCTACCGCGGCACGGCCGAGGGCGCCGCGGACTGGATGAACAACTTCCAGCAGGGCACCGGCTTCAAGACCGACGAGGTCGACAAGTTCAGCGAAGTGGCCGTGGAGACCGCATCCGAGTTCCAGCGCGTGTTCGGCGACGGCCAGGGCAACCTGGCGATCACCGGCCACTCGCAGGGCGGCGGCCTGGCAACGGTCGGCTCGCTGGCCACCGGAGTCCCGGCGGTCACCTTCGATGCCTCGGGCATCCACCCCAACACCCTGGACCGGATCGGTATCGCCGATCCGCAGCAGGCCCGCGACATCGCCGAAGGCGGGCAGATCCGCGCCTACTCGCTGCAGTCCGACCTGCTGACCCAGGCCCAGGAAAGCGGCCCGATCGGCCTGCTCGCGCCCGATGCGCTGGGCACCAAGATCGTGGTCGCGCCGGCCGCGCACGACCAGAACGCGATGTTCACCAACTACGGCCCAGGCGAGCTGGACAACCTCACGCCGCAGCAGCTGGCGTGGATCAATGCCGGTGTCGAGGTGGCGCGCAATTCGCCCTTGCCGCTGCTGGGCGGCCTGGGCAACCTGGCGGGCAGCGTCGCCTACGGCGCGATCAGCCACAGCCCCGAGGCGCTGACCACGGCGATGATCGACCGCGAACCCTGGCAGGCCGGCTACGAGAACCCCAGCGACCTCGGCAAGGACCTGCAGAACCTGCTGCCCGATGCGCTCAAGGACGACTACGCCCGCAACACCCATGACCTGGTCTCGGACATCCAGGACGTGGCCGAGACCGACTTCGCCGACGGCAGGTTCGTCCAGGGCGGCTTCCGCATCGCGGGTGATGCGGCCGAAGGCTTCTTCAATTCCGCCGGCGACACCGTCGACCGCTTCTCCGACGTCCTGGCCGACAAGGTCGGCACCCATGTCGATGGCTGGGTCGGGGATGTGCTCGCGGGCGGCATCGACGTCGCCGGCTCGGTGGTCGAGGGCGGGCTGGACCTGGTCGGCCAGGGCACCGAACTGCTGGCCGATGGCGCCGGCAAGGTCGCCCAGGGCGTGACCGACTTCTTCGGCGGACTGTTCGGACGCTGACCGCGCATGGGCCGCGACGCATGCGCGGCGCTTGCGTCCTTGCCCGATCGCGGTTGAAATCGGCCGCATGCGCCGTCTCGCGGTCATCGCGTCCGCCGTCCTTCTCAGCTGCGCCGCGGGGTGCGCCAGACCGTCGATGAGCCACGATCCCTTCTCCAATCCCGAGTTGGCGCCGCTGGCCGCCGCGGTCGCGCGCGACGATGCCGCCGAGATCCGCCGCCAGCTGGAACGCATCCCCGCCGACACGCCCGGCAGCGACGGCTCCACCCTGCTGCTGGCAGCGGTCAGCCACGGCCGGCCGGCGGCCGCGCAGGCCCTGCTCGACGGCGGCGCCGATCCCAACCGCCCCGATGCACGCGGCGACACCGCCGTGCATGCCGCCGCATTCGCAGACGACCCGGCCTTGCTGGCGGCGGTGCTCGCACACGGCGGCGACCCGGACATCGCCAACGACCAGACCGGTGCGCGGCCGCTGTTCTCGGCCCTGCGCGGCGGCAACCCGGCGCAGTTGCGCATGCTGCTCGACGCCGGCGCCGACCCGGACCTGGCCGACCGCAACCGCAACACCGCGCTGCACGTCGCCGCGCGTACCAACAACGGCGCCGGACTGCTGCTGCTGCTGGAAAGCGGCGCCACGGCGACCGCCGCAAACTCCGGTGGCGCCAGCTTCCAGGCCTATTACTTCGCCTTCCCGCGCAATGCGCTCAACGCGCGCGCCCTCGACGAACGCCGCCAGGTCATCGCCTGGCTCAAGGCCCACCAGGTACCGCTGGAGGCGGTGGTCGGCGACCCGTACTGACGCGCTGCACCATCTCCGACCCTCGGGTCGGCCCCAGCTGGCGGGGCATGCGCGGGCCCGCTAGCGTCGGGATACCAGACGCCGGGACCGGGACCATGAGCCTCCAGCTGAACTCCGCAAGCATCGGACAGACCGCGCTGCCGGCGCTGCCGCCGGCCGACATCCTGGCCCGCCAGGGCGCACTGGCGCCGCAGACCCCGACCGGCAGCTACCAGCTCGAACCCGGCTACCACCCGCAGCTTGGCGGGCTGTTCGCGAGCAACGGCAATGCCGCCAACGCCACCTCGTTCGATGCCCAGGTGCGCGGCAAGGACGCCCAGGCGATCGACATGGAACTGATGCAGATCGCCTCGGCGGTCTACGACCCGTCGGTGCAATCGGTCGGCAACTGGACCCGCGTCAGCGATGCCGACCTCGCCGCCGCCGGTATCGACCCGAAGCTGCTGGACAACCCGGAAACCGGCTTCCGCGCCGGCATCTACACCGATGGCGACGGCAACCACGTGCTGGCCTTCGCCGGCTCCAACGACCTCAAGGACTGGACCGGCGCCAACTTCCGCCAGGGCGTGGGCTGGGATTCCGAGCAGTACGACGAGGCCGTGCAGCTGGCACAGCTGGCCTCCGCCGCCTATGGCGACGATCTCGCCATCACCGGCCACTCCCTCGGCGGTGGCCTGGCTGCGACCGCCGCCATGGCGATCGACGGCGCCGCGGTGACCTTCAACGCCTCGGGCGTGCACGACAAGACCATCGAGCGCCTGGGCCTCGACCCGGCGACCGCCAAGGCCGACGCCGCCGACGGCCAGATCCGCCGCTACAACGTCGAGGGCGAAGCCCTGACCAAGGCGCAGCAGGACATCTGGGTGGTCAACAACCTGCCCGACGCACCCGGCCACGAGATCGTGCTCGACGATCCCGCGCCGCTGACCGGCTGGGACCGCTTCAATCCCGTCGCGATCGTCAAGCACAGCATCGACAAGCACATGCAGGATTCGGTGCTCGATGCGCTGGCGCAGCAACGGCCCTGGGCCAACTGAGCGCCCGCATCCACTGCGCCTGAGCCACCGGCTGCATGTCGTTCCGGGTGATGCACCCGCGGCAGACGCGGTGGCCGCCGGCACCTGTGTGAGAATGCCCGCATGCGCGCCGCGGTCCTGAGCCTGTTGCTGATGCTGTCCGGCGCCGCCTGCAGCAGTGGAGACGCCATGGACGCCCCAGCCGCCTTTTCCGATGCCAGCGCCGCGGCGCTGGCCGAAGCCGTCGCCAACGACGATGCCGACGCCGTGCGCGCGCAGGTGCGCGCCGGCGCCGATCCCAACGCGCGCGGCGACGACGGCGTCAACCTGCTGCAGATCGCGATGCTGGCCGGGGCCAAGGAGGCCTTCAAGGCGCTGCTCGACAATGGCGCCGACCCCAACGCACCCGGCCTGGGCGGCGCCACCGCGATGCACGGCGCGGCCATCGCCGACGACCCGGCGTACCTGGAGATCGCGCTGGCGCGCCGCGGCGACCCCGACGCGCGGCACGGCGAAACCCAGGCAACGCCATTGGCCGGGGCCACCGGCCCGCGCACCGATGCCCAGTTCCGCATGCTGCTGGCCGCCGGCGCCAACCCCGACCTCGCCGACCGCACCGGCAACACCCCGCTGCACAAGGCGGCGATGATCAATGCCGGCGACCACGTCCTGGCGCTGCTGGAGGCCGGCGCCGACCCGCGTGCGCGCAACACCCAGGACGCGACCTTCCAGCGCTATTTCTTCAAGACCCCGGCCAGCCGCCTCAATGCAGCCGCCCGCGCCAACCGCGAACGTGTCGTGGCCTGGCTGCAGGCACACGATGTCGCGCTGGAGGCCGGCGCCGCGCCCTGACCCCGCGCGCTGGCCGATTGCCACCGCGGCACGCCCACCCGCTGCGCGGCGTGCGTCCGAAGCCCTGTTCAGGAAAGCCCGCGTCATCGACAGGGCCATCACGCCGGCGGCGTCAGGGTGAAGTCCGCATTGCCCGTCCCCCACCGGAACCACGCCGATGTCCCTGCTCCGTACCCTGCTGATCTGGATCGTGCTGGCCCTGGTCGGCGCGCTGGCCGCGCAGCTGCTGCTGGCGACCGATCCCGGCTACGTGCTGGTCCGCCATGGCGGTATCGACCGCACCACCACCGTGGTCAATGCGATCGCCATGCTGCTCGGTGCCCTGGTACTGCTGTGGCTGGTCTTCAGCCTGCTGGCGCTGCCGTTCCGCAGCTGGAGCCAGTACCGCCGCGGGCGCGTGCAGAGCCGCCTCGGCGAGGGCCTCGATGCGCTCTACCAGGGCCACTACGCGCGCGCCGAGAAGCTGCTGGTGCAGTCGGCCGACGAGAACCCGCACTACGAGGCCGCTGCGCGCGTCGCTGCCAGCCATGCCGCCCTTGCCCGCGGCGACACCGTGGCCGCGCGTGCGCTGCTCGACGGCTTCGGCGACCGCCACCCGGCGACCCGGGCGATCGCGCTGGCGGAACTGGCGCTGCGCGAGGACCGCCCGATTGACGCCCTCGCCGCGCTCGAAGCCCCTGCCGCGCAGCCGCTGCCGCCGCGCGGCCTGGCCCTGCGCGCCGACGCCTGGGCGCTGACCGGCCACGCCGCCGAGGCCTACGGCCTGCTGGGCGCGCTGCGCCGTCAGCAGGCATTGCCCGAAGCGGTACTGGCCGACCGCGAATTACACTGGGCGGCGGCATCGCTGCGCGAGACCGGGGACGGCAACCAGCTGGCCGAACGCTGGGAAGCCATGCCCAAGCCGCTGAAGGCCGAGCCCGAGGTCGCGCTGGCCTACGCCGAACGCGCCAGCGCGCTGGGCTGGCACGACGCCACCCTGCGCAGCCTGGAACAGGCGCTGGACACGCGCTGGGACGAACGCCTGGTGGTGCGCTACGGCGCGCTCGACGCCACCGATCCCGAACACCGGCGCGCGCGCCTGCAGCGCTGGCTGCAGGCGCATCCGTCGAGCCCGGGTGTGCTTCTTGGGCTGGCCCGGATCAGCCAGGCCGAGCGCCAGGGCGCCCAGGCCCGCGACTACCTGCAGCGCGCGATCGACCAGGGCGCCGGCAGCGCCGCCTGGGTTCCGCTGGGCGACGAATTCGCCGCCACCGGCGACGAGCACCGCGCCCGCCTGTGTTACGCCAACGCCCTGCGCGCCGCGCGCGGGGAACCGGTGGTGGCGCTGCCGCCGGTGGCCGCGGCGCCGGTCGCGTTCGAGTCGATCGAGGGCGGCGCGATCGAGGACCGCGATGAGCACGGCATGCCGCGGTTGCGCGAGTAGCGCAACGCAGCCGGACACACCGACGGCACCTCTTGAATCCGGCCGCCCCGCGTCTTCCGGTGACGGCAGCTGCGGCTGCCCGCGCACAGGCGCGGATGCCCCAGGGACGGATGCGCGATTTCGCTGCGTTCGAGCTGTCAGCCGTCGCCTCCGCCCACCCACTGCGCGGTTGTTGCGCCGTGGGGTTCCTGGAAACGACACCGGCAGGGTGAACGCCGGCGTCGACGCCGACGGCTATCCCGCCGACGCAAGCCGCCTGGCACGCAGCCGCCGCAGCGCGCGCCAGCCGGCGACCGCTGCGGCCAGCAGCAGCCACAACGGCCACAGCGCGGCCACGCCGACCAGCACGTCGAGCAGTCCGTACCAGCCCACCGCCACCGACTTGCCGAGCCGCGTGAAGAATCCCGGCCCGTGCCGGGCGAACACCGCGGCGGTATCGACGTGCTCGCTGCGACGGATCTGCGCCGGCTGGTACAGCGACAGGTCGATGGTCGCGAACGCCACCTGGTCCTCGAACTGGCGCTGGGCCACCTGCGCCTCGTCGCGCGCGGCCAGTGCCTGCGCGCGTGCGGCCAGGGTGTCGGTCTTGCGATCGAGCCGGTCGCCGTCCTGCACCGCATCGCCCAACGACTGCTGCAGCACCTGCCCGCGCTGGAACGCCAGCTGCTGCCGCAGCAGGTCGAACTGGGCGTCGCGCGCGCTGAAATCGCGGCCGTCGAGGAAGCGCATCTGGGCGACCAGCTCGCGCAGGAACGCCTGCGCATCGTCGCTGGGCACGCGCACGGTCAACTGGCCGCGGGTGACGTACTCGGTGAGTTCCAGCAGCTTGCCGTCGCCCATCGGTCGCCGCTGCGTGCTGCGGGTTTCGGCATGGACCCGGTTGCGCACGACGAAGCCGCCGTATTTCGCCGTCAGGTCCTCGATTCCGAGGGCCGAGGCATAGACATCGTCGACCGCGAACCGCACCTGCGCGGTGCGGATGAAACGGCGCGCCGGGTCGACCTGCGTCGCCACCGCGGACTGCATCTGCGCTGCATCGGGCGCACCGTCGCCGACCTTGGGCGCAAAGGCGTCCGCCGATTCCGTGTCCACATCGGCCGCGGCCATCTCGGGCTCCGCAAGGGCGACCGCGGACGCATCCGCGGCCTGGTCGTGCTGCTGCGCGCAGGCGCCGAGCGTCAGCAGCAACGCCGCGGACAGGACGAAAGATGCGCGGTACGACGCGAACAGGAACGATGGCATGCGGCTCTCCTTGACGGTCCGGGCGAGACTACAGGCTCGCGGTGCAACCGGTAACGGCGGATGGCGCCCACCGGGGTCGATGCCAACCCGCGGCAATCCATCCCGGCATCCTTGTCCAGCCAGACGGACCCGGCGCACGGCGCAGCGGATGCGAACCGCCGCGCGTGCATGCACTGCGCGCGCATCCCCTGGATCTCCGCGACTCTGCCGGCCCCACGATGCCGCGCCGCGGCGCAAGACCACACGCGCCGGCAACCGGGATCATCGCTGTTCCTGCCACGGGGTCGGGCGCTGCTTGCGCGCAGCCCCTTGTGGTGAAGCAGATCGCCGGCCGCAGCGGTGCGAGCGCCGCGCCTCAACGCTCCAGGATCGCCACCACGCCCATGCCGCCGGCGGTACAGATGGAAATCAGGGCACGGCCGCCGCCGCGTTCGACCAGCTCCTTGGCGGCGGTGGCGACGATGCGCGCACCGGTCGCGGCGAAGGGATGGCCGGTTGCCAGCGACGAGCCCACCGGGTTGATCTTCTCCGGATCGATCCGGCCCAGCGGCGCGTCGAGGCCGAGCCGGTTGCGGCAGTAGTCCTCGCTCTCCCAGGCGCGCAAGGTGCACAGCACCTGGGCGGCGAAGGCCTCGTGGATCTCGTAGATGTCGAAATCCTGCAGGGTGAGGTTGTTGCGGCGGAGCATCTCGGCCACGGCCACGGTGGGCGCCATCAGCAGGCCCTCGCCGTGGACGAAGTCCACCGCCGAGACATGCGCGTCGCGGATGTGGCACAGCACGTCGAAGCCGTGGGCCGCGGCCCAGTCGTCGCTGGCCAGCAGGCAGGCAGCAGCGCCGTCGGTCAGCGGGGTGGAGTTGGCGGCGGTCAGGGTGCCGCGGCCGGAGGTCTTGTCGAACGCGGGCTTGAGCGTCGCCAGCTTGGCCAGCGAGGTGTCGGCGCGCAGGATGTTGTCGCGCGAGACGCCGCGGAAGCTGACCACCAGGTCGTCGAAGAAGCCGCGCTCGTAGGCGGCCGCCAGCTTGTGGTGCGAGGCCACGGCCAGCTCGTCCTGCGAATCGCGCGAGATGTTCCACTGCTTGGCCATGTCCTCGCAGTGCTGGCCCATCGACTTGCCGGTGCGCGGCTCGGCGACGCCGGGGAAATCGGGTTTCAGCTCACGCAGCCGGAAGCCCTTGAACGCCGCCAGCTTGTCCTTCGTGGTCTTGGCCGCGTTGGCGCGCAGCAGGCGCCGGCGCAGTTGCTGGCCGTAGACGATCGGCACGTCGGAGGTGGTGTCCGAACCACCGCCGATACCCGACTCGATCTGCCCGGCGGCGATCTTGTTGCCGATGGTGATGACCGAATCGAGCGAGGTGCCGCAGGCGCGCTGCAGGGTGAGGCCCGGCGTCAGCGGCGACAGGCCGGACGACAGCGCGGCCTCGCGGCCCAGGTTCCAGTCGCTGGAATGCTTGATCACCGCGCCCATCGCCACTTCGCCCAGCTGCTGGCCGTGCAGGCCGAACTTCTCGACCAGCGCACCGAGCGTGCGCACCGACATGCCGAGATTGCCGACGTCCGCGTAGGCCGTGTTCTGGCGGCAGAACGGAATGCGGACGCCACCCAGCACGGCGACGGGACGACCTTGCAGCATGGGATTTCCTCGCGGATTCGATGGAACGACGGCGGGTTGGCCGGTCGCGTTGGACGCAACGGGCATAATGCCGGCCAGTTTAGCCCCGCCCGCGTGCACGGCCAATGACCGCAGTCTCCCTTTCCCCGCCCGCCGCCACGCCGCGGCAGATCCCGCTGGTGCGCGGTGTGCTTGCGCTCGAACTCGTCGGCGGCAGCGCGCCGGCGCAGGCGGCGCTGGCCCAGCATGCGGCCGGCGAACTGGCCCGCCTGGTGGGCCGCGACCTCGGCGCGCTCGTGCCCGAGGCGCGCGCACTCGACCTGTGCCTGGCCGCCGCGCATTTCGACCCGGCCGAAGTGCTGCGTCCCGGCTGGCCGATCCATCGCCGCCTGGAGGAGCTGCATGCGCGTGCGCCGGGGCGCGGCACCGGCCCGCGTGTCATCGCCTTCGGCGCCGACGCCGGCGGCAAGGTGCCGCTGCCGCTGCAGGCCGACCCGCAGCTGGCCGGCGGCACCCTGCGCGTGGTGCCCTATCTTTTCACCGGCGACCCCGATGCGGTGCGTGCGCTCGATGCGCGGATGGAGTCGGTGCTGTTCGACCGCGGCATGGCCCAGGCCGACACCGCGCTGGCGGCGCAGGACGGCTTCGATGCGCGGATCGAGCACGCGCGCTATCTCACCCTGCACGACCTGTTGGCGATGACCGCCATGCAGTACCGCAACGCCGGCCTGGCGCCGCTGTGGCCGCTGCTGGAAACCGCGCTGCTGGCACCGGGCGAGTCCGCGTGGCTGGATGCCCCGCCCGAGCCGCTGCTGCATTACGCCGGGGACCAGGTGCGGATCGCGCGGTTGTCGCCGGAGGACTGGCAGCGGCGCAACGCGCCCGGCGAACACAACCCGGCGCGGCTGGAACACGGGTTCGCGATGTTCCAGGCGCGCCAGCGCCAGTTGGCCGCGGTGCTGCAGGCGCACGGCGTCGCGGTGCAATGGATCGACTGCCCCGCGGGCGGCGATCCGCGCGCTGTGCTGGGCTGATCGGACCGATCACGCGCATCGACCCGGAAGACGCTGCTGCGGCAGCCACGCAGCCGGTACGGACCCGACGCGGAAACGGGCAGCGTGGCGCTGACGCGCCTGTCTGCACCGCCGCGTACGGGCGGACGACCTATGCGCCGCACGCCGGCGATTCGCACGGGAAGCCCGTGCGTCAGCTCATCGTGCGCAGCGACGGACGCGGCATCCTCGCACTGCCGGCATGCGCCGTCCGCCGCGCGGCAGCGCTTCAGGCGCTTTCCCGGATCCGCAGAACCGGCACGCGACCCGGGACTGGTGATGGAGGCAGGCCCCGCCGCGCAGGCCACCGGTCGCGGCGTCCTGCGCGGCGCGTGACCAGGGGTGTTACCGGATCACGCCGCAGGCCAGGCGGTCGCCGGCATCGCCGGTCGGCTGCGTGGTGTAGTCGTCCGACTTGGTGTGGACGATGACGCCCTTGCCGACGATGTCGGTCGCGGCGCCGTCGCCGATCGACGCCCCCTCCAGCCAGTTGTGCACCTGCGCGGTACCGTCGGCACCGGCGCGGATGTTGTCGCTGTCACCGGCATGGTGGACACCATGGCCGACGCGGCCATGCGCCGTGCCCGCGGGGTTGAAGTGGCCGCCCGCGCTGCTGGCATCGGGCGCACTGCAGTCGCCGTGTTCGTGGACGTGGAAGCCGTGGTCGGAATCGGGCGTCAGGCCGGTGATGGTGCCGGTGACCTCGATGCGGCCATCGACATTGGTGAAGGTCAGCTGGCCCGCGGTCTGGTTGCCGGCCGTGGGTTCCAGCGTGACAGTGGCGCTGGCCACAGCAGGCGCGGCGGCCGGCGCAGGGACGGCCGGGGGCGCTTCCGCGGCGCGGTCGGCTTCGGCCGCGGGGCTGGCGGCACCATCGGCGGGCGGGTTGGCGCCGCAAGCGGCAAGCACGAGCAGCGCGGGGGTCAGCAGCGCGAGACGGGACGTGGTCATGGGGCTCTCCTGGACAGCGTCGGATGGCGGGACGGAGCGGCCGGCGCGGGCGCGGGATGACGCCGCCCTCGCAGGTGCGGGTGGGACATCAGGGACGTGCCGGCAGCGGCGCGGCCGGCGGTGCATCGGTACGGATCACGCCGCAGGCCACGCGTGCGCTGATCGCGCCCGGCGTAGCGCCCAGTACCAGCATCGCGCGTCCGGCGATATCGTTGCCGGCACCGCCGCCCAGCACTGCCCCGGGCAGCAGCAGGTCGATGTGGGCCACGCCGCGGCTGTCGGCGATGATGCGGCCGCGCTCGCCGGCGTCGGGCAGCGCCGCCGGCCCACCGCGCTGCGGGTCGAACTCGGGACCGGCGCTGGCGGCATCCACCGCGCTGCAGTCACCGCGCGCGTGCACCCGCAGGTTGTGGGTGCCGTTGCGCACCAGCCCGCCGATTTCGCCACGCGCACGCACGCCGCCGGCGTCGGGCGTGAGGATCAGCCGGCCGCTGACCAAAGTGCCGGAGGCCGACGCCAGGTTGACGGTTGCGGACGCCGCGGTGCCGACCTGGGCGAGTGGCGCGGGCGGCGGCGCGCTGGCGGGGCTCGGACGCGGCGTGCTGGCGCAGCCGGCCAGCAATGCCAGCGCGAGGGTCGTGATGGACACCAACGCCGTGCGCGCTGGCGGCAGGGCACGGGGCGCGGCGGTTCGGGAACGGAGGGAGGAAGCCGACACGATCATGGCCGCGAGCTTAGCGCCTGGCATTTCGACCGGCGATGAAGACGTACCCGCGCTCACGGGCGCCGCCGTCGCGCGCCGAGCTTGCGGGTCAGGGTGTTGCGGCCGACCCCGAGCCGCGCCGCGGCTTCGGCGCGGCGGCCGCCGGTATGGCCCAGCGCGGTCTCCAGCAACGCGCGGTCCAGGCGCTCACGCGCATCGGCGTGGATGTCGTCGTCGCCTGCCGCAAGACGCGCATCGGCCCAGGCGCGCAGGGCGGTGTCCCAGTCCTCCGGCGCGGGAACCGCATCCGCCGCGCGGGCCGGCAGCAGGCCATCGAGGTCCTGCGCCGTGACCCGGTCGGTCGGCGCCAGCGCGGCCAGCCGCCAGCACAGGTTCTGCAACTCGCGCACGTTGCCAGGCCAGTCGTGTTCGAGCATGCGCTGCAGCGCCGGGCGGGTCAGGCGCTTGGGCGGCGCGTCGAGTTTCGCCGCGGCCGCCTGCAGGAAGCGCTCGGCCAGCTGCGGCACGTCCTCGCGGCGGTCGCGCAGCGGCGGCAGGCGCAGGCGCACCACGTCGAGCCGGTGCAGCAGGTCGGCGCGGAAGCGGCCTTCGGCGACCAGCGCCTCGACATCCTGGTGGGTCGCGGCGATCACCCGCACGTCGACCCGGATCAGTTCGCGGCCGCCGACC
>JAFAFY010000189.1 GCA_023423235.1 Pseudomonadota bacterium | reverse complement strand
CGTCGCTGGTGGCGCCGCTGCGCAGGTCGCGCGAGGTACCGGAGGCCTTGCCGCAGGCGCAGGTATTGCAGATGCCCATGCGGCAGCCATGCTTGGGCTTGAGCCCTTGGGCCTCCAGCGCCTCGAGCAGCGGCACGCCGCGCGGCAGCTGCAGCGCGCGGCCGCTGCGCGCCAGGGTGACCGCGACGCTGCCGTCGTCGTCGCTGGCCGGGCGCGGCGGCGGCGTGAACGCCTCGCTGCGCAGCAGCGGCACGCGGCCATCGAGCAGTGCATTGGCCGTCGCCACGAAGCCGCCCGGGCCGCAGGCATAGACCTGCCGGATGGCGAGATCGGGTACCAGCGCATCGAGCAGCGCCGCGTCGATGCGTCCGCCCGCCTCGTCCGCGGCCTCGGGCGCCTCGCGGGTCAGCACGAAACGCACCTGGAAACCGGGGTGGCGCGCGGCCAGGGCGCGCAATTCCTCGGCAAAGCACAGTCCCTCGCGGCTGCGCGCCCAGTAGACCAGCGTCACCGGCACCGGCATGCCCTGCCCCGCCAGTTGCCGCACCAGCGCCATCAGCGGCGTGATGCCGCTGCCGGCGGCGAGCAGCAGCCAGGGGCCGCCCGCTTCCGCCGGCAGGACCAGATCGCCGAACCCGGCACTGATCCCGACCACGTCGCCGCGCCTGGCCGGGTCGAGCAGGTGGCGGGTCATGCGGCCGCCGTCGACGCCCTTGACCGTGATGGTGATGCGCCCGTCGCGGTCGACCGGCGCATCCAGGCTGTAGCTGCGGGTGATGCGTACGCCGTCGATGTCCGCCGTCAGGTTGACATGCTGGCCCGGCAGGGCCCCCGCCCAGTGCCGGTTGGGCTTGAGCTGCAGAGTCACGGCGTCCGCGGCGGCCGGCGCATGCGCGGTGATGCGCGCCAGCGGCCGCTCCCAGCTCCAGGTCGGATGCAGCCGCTGCGCCCAGAAATCGAACACCGGCGCCGACACGAACGGGCCTGCAAGCCGGCGGAGACGGCCGCGACGCGGCGGTACAACAGGTTGGAAGGTCGACATGGGCAGGCACTATACGCGCATATGCACGAGTGTGTATACAGTTGTATATCGAGCCGCCCTGCTATGCTGGCCGCCACCCGTTTCCGGCCCCGCCAGTGCCCGTCCAGACCGCCGCGCCCGACATTGACGATCCCGGCACCACCGCTGGCGACGAGCAAGGCGGCCGCAAGCCGGGCATCGTCCGCGAGGACCTGATCGCAGCCGCCCTGCGCCTGATCGGCCCGCACCGCAGCGTCTCGACCTTGAGCCTGCGTGAAGTGGCGCGCGAGGCCGGCATCGCCCCCAACAGCTTCTACCGCCAGTTCCACGACATGGACGAGCTGGCGGTGGCGCTGATCGACCTGGCCGGCGAGTCGCTGCGCCGGATCGTCGGCGACGCCCGCAAACGCGCGGTCTCGGGGCGCAGCATCGTCCGCGGCTCGCTGGAGACCTTCATGGCTCGGCTGCGCGCCGACGACAAGATGCTGCATGTGCTGCTGCGCGAGGGCACGGTCGGCTCGGACGCGTTCAAGCGCGCGGTGGATCGTCAGCTGTTGTTCTTCGAGGAGGAACTGCAGGCCGACCTGATCCGCATCGCCGCCGCGCAGGGGCTGGTCTTCCATCGCCCGGACCTGGTGGCCCGTGCGATCACCCGGCTGGTGTTCGCCGTCGGCGGCACGGCGCTGGACCTGCCGCCCGAGCGTGACGACGCCCTGATCGACGAACTGGCGCAGATGATCCGCATGCTGCTGCGCGGCTCGCACGCGCTCAGCCGCGACAACGCCGCGCGCGCGCCCTGACCCGGGCGGCAGCGGGCCGCACCAAGCGGGTATCCGCTGTATTCCTCACTCCGTATCCGCACCGGCAAGTCGCTGGATCCCGCCTGCGCGGGGATGACGCGCAAAGGCAACGAATCCGCATGACAAACCCGCGTCGACTGCGCAGACGCAGGCGACGGTCCTCGGCCCTCGGTCGAAAGCGACGGACCATCCTGGACCGTCACGCCCGGCTCCAGCGCAGTGCGGAGCGACAACCGGCGCCCGGGCGCCGGCACGCCGCATCAGCGGATCTCGAACCGGTCCGCGTCCAGCATCGCCGGAAAGTGTTCGCGATGCGCCGCCAGCAGTTCCGCGCGCAGGGTCGTGGTGGCCACCACTTCGGCGTCGGTGCATTCGCTCAGCGGCTGGCCGAGGAAATCCAGCACCGCGCTGTCGCCGGCGTAATGCAGACCGTTGCCGTCGCTGCCGACGCGGTTGACGCCCACCACGTAGCACAGGTTCTCGATTGCGCGTGCGCGCAGCAACGTCTTCCACGCGTAGGCACGCGCCGCCGGCCAGTTGGCGACGAACAGCTGCAGGTCGAAATCCATGCCGCCGGGCCGCTCGACATCGAAGCGGTTGCGGCAGAACACCGGGAACCGCAGGTCGTAGCAGACCTGCGGGTTGATCCGCCAGCCCTTCCATTCGACGGTCAGCCGCTCGCGGCCCGCGGCGTAGCGCTTGTGCTCGTTGGCATAGCGGAACAGGTGGCGCTTGTCGTAGTACTGCAACCCGCCGTCGGGCGTGGCCCACAGCATGCGGTTGAACACGCCGTCCCCGGTACGCAGTTGCACGCTGCCGGTCACGGCCGCGTCCAGCGCCTGGGCCTGGGCGCGGATCCACGCCACCGTCGGGCCATCCATGTCCTCGGCGCGGTCGATCGCATCGTTGCTGAAGCCGCTGGTGAAGGTCTCCGGCAACACCACCAGGTCGCTGGTACCGCGCAGGCCGGCGATGAGGTCGGCGTAGTAGTCGCGATTGGCCTCGGGGTCGTGCCAGCGGGTGTCGCCCTGGACGATGGAAACGCGGAGGTCGTGCATGGAAAGTTCCTGCCTGGCGGCGCCGCGGCGTGTCGCGGCCGATGACCGATTTTCGGCGCTGACGGGCGCGCGCTCAACACCGCACTCAACACCGCGCCCGCAACGTGTGGTCACGGCGTAGGAACCGTCGAGCGCACCGGCCGCCGGACGGCATTCACCGGCAGGCGCGCGCGGGGCGGTCGCCACGTGGCACGACGGGACCGCCGCCAGCTGCAGACAAGCGCAAGCCGAAGCTGGCACGCTGTCGGCCGACCGTCTGCGCGCCTGTTCATGATCGGCAACCGGCGCAGCCAGGTTGTGCACATCGACGCGCGAACGCGCGGCAACTGTGCGAGTCCCTGCGCACCTCTGGCATCGCACGCATTCCGGAGGCCAGGCGCTGCAAGACCGCGAACAGGTTCCTGGCCCCACCATTCCCGCCACATCGCAGCCCTCCTCCCATGTCAGAACACCCCTCGCCGCACGCCGACGCAGCCCACAGCAACCGGCTGGTGGTGTACGCCGCGCTCGCCGGCAACTTCGCCATCGCCGTCACCAAACTGGTTGCTGCCGGCATCACCGGCAGCTCGTCGATGCTCAGCGAAGGCGTGCATTCGCTGGTCGATTCGGCCAACGAACTGCTCCTGCTCTACGGCCTGC
>JAFAFY010000188.1 GCA_023423235.1 Pseudomonadota bacterium | reverse complement strand
CGGCTGGCGCGCATCCTCCACGCCGCGCGCCCGGCCTGCGTGCTGGCGCAGGCGCACGGCGCGGCGCAACTGCCGGGCGACGCCGTGCTGTTCGCGCCCGACGACTGGCCGCAAGACGGCACGCCCTGCGCCGATGACGCCCCGTTCGTCTGCGCGGCGCAACCCGGCGATGCCGCCTACATCATCTACACCTCCGGCTCGACCGGCGAACCCAAGGGCGTGCTGGTCGAGCACCGCGCGATCGTCAATCGTCTGGAGTGGATGCGCACGCACTACCGGATCGACGCCGGCGACCGCGTCCTGCAGAAGACGCCGGCCACCTTCGACGTGTCGGTATGGGAGTTCTTCCTGCCGCTGCTGGCCGGCGCCACCCTGGTGGTCGCGCCGCCCGAGGCGCATCGCGATCCGGTCGAGATCGCGCGCCTGATCCGCAGCCGCGGCATCACCACGCTGCATTTCGTGCCGTCGATGCTGGCCGCGTTCCTGTCCGTGCCCGAAGCGCGGGGCCTGTCGATCGCGCGCGTGTTCTGCAGTGGCGAGGCGCTGGAAGCCGGCCTGCGCGACCGCTTCCACGCCACCGTGCACGCGCAGCTGCACAACCTCTACGGCCCGACCGAGGCCGCGGTCGATGTCAGCTACTGGCCGGCGGGGCCGGACGATCATTCGCAACCGGTGCCGATCGGCTTCCCGGTCTGGAACACGCGCCTGTATGTGCTGGACGCGCGCATGCGGGCGCTGCCGCCCGGCGTCGCCGGCGATCTGTACCTGGGCGGCGTGCAGCTGGCACGCGGCTACCTGGGCCGCGACGACCTGACCGCGGAACGCTTCCTGCCCGATCCGCACGTGCCCGGCGCGCGCATCTACCGCACCGGCGATCTCGCGCGCTGGCGCAGCGACGGCGCGGTCGAGTTCCTCGGCCGCAGCGACCATCAGGTCAAGCTGCGCGGGTTGCGCATCGAGCTGGGCGAGATCGAGGCCGCGATGCTGGCCAGCGGCCAGGCAAGGCAGGCCGCGGTCATCGTCCGCGAGGACCGCGCCGGCGACCGCCGCCTGGTCGGCTATCTGCAGCCGGCGCCCGGTTTCGACTCCGATGCCCTGCGCACGCAGCTTGCAGCGCGGCTGCCCGACTACATGGTGCCGGCCGCGTTCGTCGCGCTGGACGCGTGGCCGGTGACCGGCAACGGCAAGCTGGACCGCAATGCACTGCCGGCGCCGCACTTCGACGCCGGTGCGTTCGTTGCGCCGCGCAGCGAGACCGAGCAGGCCGTCGCCGCGTTGTTCGCTGACACCCTGGGCATCGAGGCCGTCGGCGCCGACGCGGATTTCTTCGCGCTCGGCGGCGATTCGCTGTCGGCCGTGCACCTGTTGCTGGTGGTCGGGCAGCGCTTCGGCCGCGATCCGGGCCTGGGCGCGTTGTTCGCAGCGCCCACCGTCGCGGCGCTGGCCGCGCGGCTGGACGCATTGGGCGACGAGGCGCCCGATCACGGCCTGGCGCCGACGCTGGTGCTGGCTCGTGGCGATGCCGACGCGTCGTCGCGTGCACCGCTGTTCGCCGTGCATCCGGCCGGCGGCATCGCCTGGTGCTATCGCGAACTGGCGCGCGCGCTGCAGCCGCGGCGCGAGGTGATCGGCCTGCAGTCCCCGGTGCTGGACCTGGCCGCGCCGCTGCCCGGCAGCATCGATGCGCTGGCCGACGACTACGCCCACCGCATCGCGGCGCTGCAGCCGCAGGGCCCGCTGCACCTGCTGGGCTGGTCGGTCGGCGGCATCATCGCCCAGGCCATGGCCGTGCGCCTGCAGGCCATGGGCCGGCAGGTCGGCCTGCTGGCGCTGCTGGATGCGTATCCGGCCGAGTGCTGGCGGGCCGAGCCCGAGCCCGACCCGGTGGCCGCGCTGCGCGCGCTGCTGGCGATCGCCGGCTTCGATCCCGACGCCCATCCCGAACTGGACACGCGCGAAGCGATCCTCGATTTCCTGCGTCGCGGCGACAGCGCACTCGGCAACCTGCCGGGCGCGGCGCTCGACGGCGTGGTGCGCGCCGTCACCGACACCAACCGCCTCGTGCGCCTGCATCACCACGCCCGCTACGACGGCACGCTGCTGCACATCCGCGCCGGCAACGACCACAGCGACCGCCCGCAGTTGCAGTCCACGTTGTGGGCGCCGCATGCCGCGCGCGTCGATGCGGTCGACCTGCCGTTCCTGCATGCTGAGCTGACCGGCCGCGACGCCACCGTGCAGGTCGCGCCGCTGCTCGACGCGCGGCTGGTGGCGTTCGATCAGGCTGCAGGCGGCCGGCCGGCAGTCCACCAGCCGGCTCCTGCGCTTCGAACCCCTCTTCCGCTTGCGGGAGAGGGGCAGGGGTGAGGGCGCTTCCGCCTTCGCCGAACCCACCGCAACCCCGGACGTTCCCCATGCAACTCACAGGCTTCGACGGAAAGATCGCCCTGGTGACCGGCGCCGGTGGCGGCATCGGTGCCGCGGTCGTGGCACTGCTGCAGGCCAGCGGCGCGACCGTGGTCGCGACCGACCTGCAGGCGCCGCAAC
>JAFAFY010000005.1 GCA_023423235.1 Pseudomonadota bacterium | reverse complement strand
CCGCGTGGATCACCAACCGGCGTTCTTCCATCCGGAACATCAGCAGCACCTCCCTCGATACGAAGTCTGTTCTTGCTGGACCGCAGCGCACTCGAGACCAGACATCGACACGTAGTTGCGCGACGGGTTCATTGCTCGATGAACCCGTGATCGGTCAACCGATACTTGGCCAGATCATTGTTGGTCTGGCGGATGAAATCCTCGCGCACACCCGCCTGCAGAGCCTCGATGCGCGCGGGATCGCCCGACTGGCGCGCAACCGTGTTCTCGCGAACCAGCAACGCGGCAAGCAATTCGAACAGCCGCTTCCGGCGTGCCGCGTCGGGGGCAGCGCTTGCCGCCTGCTGCTGTGTCCACTGGGCCTGCATCTGGTCGCGAAGACCCTGCGCCTGCGCAGCAGACGCACGCTCGCCACTGAAGGCCTCCCATGCGGCGATGAACAGCATCACGTTTGCCGAAAGCAGTTCCTCTTGCGGCAGTTCGAGTATGCGATAGCGGGCGTCGAGCAGTTTGTCGGCCTCACCCGATTCCACGAATGCCGCCACGTCTCGGGCAGGCAGACTGGTCAGCTGCGCGTAGCCCGTGATGAAGTCCCGGTCGACGGCATCGTTTCCAGCGTCACGCCGCGCCTGGGCTGCCGCGGGGGCGTCCTGCCGTTGTCCGCCGGTAACACTGGCGAACCCGGCCTGGTAGGCGGAAAGGAACGCGGCATCCTCGGCATCCCCACCTTGCTCCGCCCGAGCGTCCGCCGGCGTCGCAGGTGCTTCCTGGCCCGAACATCCCCCAACCCCGGCCCCGAGCAACAGCAGCCATCCCCAGCGCGCCCGGCTCATGCGCGTGCGCCCGGGCAGGCAGAGCCGAGGTGCCGGGGCAGTCGAGCGCGCCCTGCCAGCGGCAGCCCGCGCTCAATCATGAGCGGCCATCGCATCACGCCGCCCCATCTCGAAAGCCCAGGCATCCGCACTTGCACTGCCGTCGGACCGGACCCGCCGCAGATACTCCTCACGCAGCGCTTCCAGCCGCTCGGCACGCGTCATGCCGCTGCCGGCATAGTCACTCTCGGCGCGGTCGGCGTCCTCGATGCCTGCGCGACGGCGCGTTTCCCTGGCATTGATTTCCATCGCCGACTGCGAAAGGGCGCCCTGCCCGTAGCCCATGCCCAGATCAAGGGTGGCACCGGCGTCGTACTGGGCATGCGCAACAGCGGCGCCGGTCGCGACGACCAGAACAACCGCCGCACGCATCGACACGATGCGCCGATGCACGAGGGCTTTCCGATTCTTCGACTGCTGCGGCTCCATCGATCGTGACTTGGCAGCAGCAACATCATGGATAGTCATCAGGCCTCCTTCTGCGAACGTGCAGCACCGGGTCGGAGCAGCGTAGCGACGGATCTGCAGCGCACGCCATGATTCTTGCACCGACGAGATAAACCGTCCGTGATCCGGGTCGGGCTGGAACAGTGCTGGCGCAGAACCGGACCCGGCGTGCTGCCGTCGTCGGCCTTGCCCACATGAAAAAAGAGCAGGTGCCATTGGGCACCTGCTCTTCGGTGTCGCACCCGCAGCGTGGATTACTGCTTACGGGCGTTGGCTGCCAGACCTTCACCGATCGACTTGATCGCGGTGGAGATGGTGTTCGACAGCATGTTGAACATCTGCGACTCGGCCTGGAACTCGGTCTGGGTGGCGCTGAATTCCTGCGCGTCGTCCTTGCCGGTCAGACCGTTGAGCTTCTCGCTCAGGTCGTTGAGCTTCTGCGCCTTCTCACCGAGGACGCTGCCCATTGCCTTGGCAATGGCCACCAGCCAGCTCTCACCCTTGCCGCCCTTGCCCTCGCCGATGCTCTCCAGGCCAGCCTGGGCGATCTGGAGGTTCACTTCGAAGTTGACGCTCATCGGACTATCTCCTGTGGTTTTAAAACGATATGAATCGAAATCCTGTCAGTTCATCCCGGGAGCTCGACCGTCGTTTCCGGTCGGGAGCAGCCTGGGGACCGCATGGGTTGATGCTGCGCTCGGCAGGATCAGGCAACAACTAGGGCGTACCCTAGAGACCATGCGGCTCGCCCATTCAGCTCAGGCCGCACTCTGACGGCTGGCACCCGACTGCGAGGCCAGCCACGTGCGCGCGGCGTCTTCCCCCTGTTCGCGGGAGATGCGGGCGAACTCCAGCGCACGCTGCACGCTGTGGTTGTCGAACACGCGATAGGTCTCAGCAAACGCCTGCTGCACTTCTTCGCTGCCGGACTGATCCAGCAGCCCGTTCTGGTGCAGCATGCCCAGGGTCTCGGCCAGGCTGGTCCGGATCTGCGATGGGTCCGCGGCGTCCTGCAGCCCGGTCATGTTCTGCAATGCCTGCTCCATCTGCGCCAACATGCTTTCCCGGCTTGCGGCGTCGATGTCCCGCTGCTCGCGCAGCTCTGCTTCGAAGCGGCTGAGCAGTGATGCGCGCAGCGCCTTGAAGTCCGGGCTGTTCTGGGAATCGGAAGACGACATGCGGTCAAACTCCTGTTGGATGCGGAAGGTGGGAGAACAGATGGCAGCTGCGCTCCCTGGAAGGGCCATGGGCCGCAGCCACATTAGCAATCCGTGGTGACAATCGCACCGCGGGCACCACGCCAGGCGGGCGATGCCCACCGATCATGCCCCGCGGCGGCCGCCATGGCACCTAGGTGCCTCCCTAGGCATTGAATGGCCGACAGGCCAAAAAAATGCCTGCACGCGAACGTGCAGGCATCTTGTCACTCTCCACCGATGTCGATCCGTATGCCGTGCAGGCCGGAGAGGCTCAAGCCTGGTCGGCACGCACCGAGGTCAGCGAGTCCACCATCCGCTTGGCGTCGGTGCCCTCCCGCTCCCCCATCTCGCGGGCGCGTTCACCGATCCAGGCGTCGGCGGCTTCCTGGCCGTCGGTCTCGACCCGGCGCTGATACTCGGGCACCAGCGCCGTCAGCTCCTGCTGCACGGCGTCGAGCCGTTCGTCCATGTGCCGGATCAGTGTGGTCTCGTCATCGGCGGTGATCGCCCCCTGCTCACGCAGCTGCGCGAGCCCGTCGATCCAGCCTTGACGTTGGGCCTGGCGATCAAACGACATGGCTTACTTGCCGCCGATGCCGAAGTTGAAGTTGAAGCCGGCCGAGAAGCCCTCGGAGATCGCGTCCTGCGCGCCCTGCGGCAGACCGAGCGAGGAGAACAGGCTGTCGAAGGCCGAGCTGAACACCTGCCCGATCAGGTCGCCGAGGAAGTTGCCGAGAATGCCACCGAGCGGGCCGCCGAGCGCGGTGCCGATCAGGGAGCCAATACCGGAGAAGACGTCGCTGGACATGATGGAACTCCTTTGGATTGAGAAACGTAACTGGAAAGATCGAACCTGGAAATCCTGCGCGTTCCGGCCTGGAATCCAACACGGGCCTTTCGCGACTGTGGGCACAGTCTGCAAGCCTGTACGCCCGCTGACAGCTAGGTCGTACCCCACCTAGGGCCGACCCTAGTCACAACTCGGGCGAGGCGGGGTTCGCACCGGTTCCGCGGTATAACGACGGTATGCCCCACGACAAGCCACCGGTCGACACGCAGTCGACACAGCACGAGCCGGCGCGGCCCGCGTTCTCCCAAGCCGACCTGCCCACCAGCGGCCGCGACTATCCGGCCGCCCCCTTCCTGCAGACGCGACGGCTGCAGTTGACGGATTTCGGCTTCCGGCACGCACTGGACCTGCTGCAGCTCGGGCGCGAGGAACGGGTGACGCGCCTGCTGCTGGACGATCCGATCCGCCATGTCGACGACGCCATGGGCCTGGTGGTGTGGGCCAACAAGCTCTACCGCGAGCGGCCGGGCCTGGGGCTGTGGCACACCCGCGAGCGCCGGGGCGGGTTCGTCGGAATGTTCTCGCTGACCCCGAGCGGCGATGCCGGCGAGGTGGCGATCGGCGTGCGCCTGCTGCCGGGCGCCTGGGGACGCGGCTATGCGATCGAGGGCGGCGCGGCCCTGTGCAGCCACGCTTTCGACACGCTGGGATTGCCGGCGCTGATCGCGCAGTGCGCTCCGGACAACCGTTCGGTGCCGCCGCTGCTCCAGCGCCTGGGTTTCAGCGCGGCCGGCACAGGCGAGCAGTTCGGCAATCCGGCGCTGCGCTTCCGCCTGCCGCGCGCGGACTGGACCGGCCTGCGGCCGCGTGCGCGCGCCGCGGCGCCCGGCGCAAGCGGCGACGGCGCCCGCTGAGCTGGCCGACACGCGGCGCGCTGCGCCACGCGGCACGACCACCCGGCATGCGCCGGGATCAGCCGTTGAAATGCGGATCCAGTGTCAATGTACCGAGGTTGCGTTCGGCAAAGCGCCTGGCCAGTTCGGGACCGGCCTCGCGGATCGCGTCGAAGCTCTCGCGCGAGCGGCTGTCGGCACGCAGCACCCAGCCGTCCGCACTCTTGGACAGCAACAGGTCGGTACCGGGCAGGGTGGCATCCGACATCCGCAGCAGCACCTGGCCGTCCTCGCTGGCATTGCGGGTATCGCTGACCGCCAGCTGGCGGACGTGGCGCTCCATCATTTCCATCAGCTGGCCTGGATTGGCCTGCACGGGTGCCTGCTGCGGCTGCGCGGCGAAGCCGGGATCGCGCAGCGCCATCTGCACCTGCAGCAGGGCGGCGGCATCGGCCGGCGGCGCCTGCTGCGCGTTCAGCCCGATGTCCTGATGCTGGCGGTGCACGCGGCCGTCGACGATCTGGTTGGCCGACTGCTGGGCCTTGGTCGCCTCCTGGCGGCTGGCCTGGTCGGCAAGCAGCAGATCCGCGTCGCCCTCGCCCGACAGCAGCGACGGATCGAGCTGCTGCCCGGTCAATCCCGCCTCGCCACGGGTCTGCTGCATCAGCGCGCGGAACTGCTCCACGGTCTGCGGCTTCGGCGCCTCGCGCTCGTCGGCGCGGCTGTTGCGATCGGCCTGGCGGTTGCGGGTCGCCTGCTCGGGCGGGCGCGACATCGAATCACTGCGCTGCACACTCATCGTCGTCTCTCCTCCGGTTCGTCGACCGCTCAGCGGCGCGCGATGAAGCGCGCCTGCAGCAGGTCGTCGGTGATGGCCTCTTCCTGGCGCGCGGCGAGGCTCGCCTGCTCGCCCCGCCACACGTCGCGGCGTTTCTCCAGTGCGTCCTGCCGCGCCTTGGCACGGAAGAACGCATCGCGCGCCTCCTGCACCGCGGCCTCGGCCTTGCGCAACGTGTCCTGGGCCTGGCTCAGCCGCTGCTGCGCGGCGATGACCTGTTCGGCCAGCAGGTCGATGTGCGCCTCGCGCTGCGACAGCGCCGCCGGCCACGGCACGCCGGCAGGCGGCGGGTCGAGCAGGCGCGCGCGATGGCCGGCACGGTCGTGCTGAAGGCCGGTGATCTCGCCTTCGATGCGGG
>JAFAFY010000430.1 GCA_023423235.1 Pseudomonadota bacterium | reverse complement strand
AACCTGGCCGCCGCAGTGCTGCAGTGGCTGCGTGACCCGGCCGCCGTTGCCGCACTCGACCCGGTGTACCGCGACCTGCACCTGCAGCTGCGGCGCGGCGCCTCGGTCGCCGCCGCCGATGCCGTCGACCAGCTCGCGCTGCCAGCCCTGCCCGGTCCAGTACCAACCGGACCGACGCCATGACCCGGCGCCTGCGCATCGCCGGTGTCGACGAGGCCGGGCGTGGCCCGCTGGCCGGGCCGGTGGTGGTGGCCGCGGTGATCCTGCATCCGCGGCGGCCACTCGAGGGCCTGGACGACTCCAAGAAACTCACCGGGAAGCGCCGCGAGGCCCTGTATCCGCAGATCATCGCCAGTGCGCTGGCCTGGCGGGTGGAATTCGTCGAGGTCGACGAGATCGACCGCATCAACATCTTCCAGGCCACGATGACCGGCATGGCCCGCGCGGTGCAGGCGCTGCTGCCGGCCGCCGAGCGCGTGCTGGTGGACGGCAACCGCCTGCCGCCGGGGCTGACCTGCCCGGCGCGGGCGATCGTCGGCGGCGACGCGCTGGAGCCGGCGATCATGGCCGCCTCGATCCTGGCCAAGGTGGCGCGCGACCGGGCGATGGTCGCCATGCACGCGCAGTTCCCCGCCTATGGTTTCGACCAGCACAAGGGCTACGCCGCGCCGACCCACCTGGCGGCGCTGCAGGCGCACGGCCCCTGTCCGGCGCACCGCCGCAGTTTCGCGCCGGTGCGCAATGCGCTGGGCCTGGCGCCGGAGCCACCGGCTTGCGGCGACCTGTTCGCGCCATCCGTGGCGGCGACCGTCCCGGCCTGATCCGGCACGCGGCACGGCACGCAGCCGCCTGCCTGCGGACGGCCGGCGCACGACGTTCATCGCGCATTGCACCGCCTCGCAGCGGCCTGCGGCCGGCGCCATGGCCGGGGAAGCGGGCGGCGCCGCGCCCCGGGCCTGTCAAGCCTTGTCCGGCGCCGGTCCCGGCCCTACCCTGACTCTCCGGCCGCCACGCCCCTGCAATGCCCGCGCGCTTCATCCATCTCAACGTCCACAGCGAATACTCGCTCGCCGATTCGACGATCCGGATCAAGGCGCTGGTCAAGCGCTGCGCGGCGCTCGGGCAGCCGTCGGTCGCGGTCACCGACCGCAACAACCTGTTCGCGCTGGTCAAGTTCTACCGCGCCGCCGAAGGCGCCGGCATCAAGCCGGTGATGGGCGCGGACATCGCGCTGGCCGAAGGCGACGCCCCGGCCGCCACCTTGACCCTGCTGTGCCGCAACCACGACGGCTACCTGTCGCTGTCGCGCCTGCTCACGCGCGCCTGGATGGAAGGCCACCGCACCGATGGCGTGGTGGTGCGCCCGGCATGGCTGCGCGACTGCAACACCGGGCTGTTCGCGATCGCCGGTCGCCACGGCCCCGCGGCCCAGGCGCTGGCCGGCGGCCGCGAAGACCTGGCGCGGCAGTGGTACGCCGACTGGCGCCAGGTGTTCGATGAGCGCCTGTTCCTGCAGCTCACCCGCTGCGGCTTCGACGACGAGGCCGCGCACAACGCGCTGGCCCTGCAGGTCGCTGCCGACCACGGCCTGCCGGTGGTCGCCGGCAACGACGTGCGCTTCCTCGACGCCGAGGGCTTCGATGCCCACGAGGCGCGCGTGTGCATCGCCACCGGCCGGGTCCTGGACGACCCGCGCCGCCCGCACCTCTACACCCGCGAGCAGTTCCTCAAGTCCAGCGACGAGATGGCCGCGCTGTTCGCCGACGTGCCCGACGCGATCGACAACACCGTGGCGCTGGCGCAGCGCTGCAACCTGGAACTGCGGCTGGGCAAGTACTACCTGCCCGCCTACCCGGTGCCCGACGACGAGACCCTGGAGAGCTGGATCCGGGTGCAGGCGCGCGAGGGCCTGGCCGAGCGGCTGGCGAAATACCCGCTGGCGCCCGGCCACACCGCGGAGAGCTATGCCGAGCGGCTGGAGGTCGAGCTCGACGTCATCATCAAGATGGGGTTCCCGGGCTACTTCCTGATCGTCTCGGACTTCATCAAGTGGGCCAAGGAGCACGACATCCCGGTCGGCCCGGGGCGCGGTTCGGGCGCCGGTTCGCTGGTGGCCTGGGCGCTGAAGATCACCGATCTCGACCCGCTGCCCTACGACCTGCTGTTCGAGCGCTTCCTCAACCCCGAACGCGTGTCGATGCCCGACTTCGACATCGACTTCTGCATGGACCGCCGCGACGAGGTCATCGACTACGTCGCCGGCAAGTACGGCCGCGACCGCGTCAGCCAGATCATCACCTACGGCACCATGGCCGCGAAGGCGGTGGTGCGCGATGCCGGGCGCGTGCTGGGCTATCCCTACGGCATGGTCGACGGCGTCGCCAAGCTGGTGCCGATGACCCTGGGCATCGGCCTGGAGGATGCGCTGGGGCGCACCGAGAAGTCGCGCAGCGACGATGCCTGGCGCTCGGACGAACTGATCGCCCGCTACAACGACGAGGACGACGTCCGCGACCTGCTCGACCTGGCGCTGCAGCTCGAGGACCTGACCCGCAACGCCGGCAAGCACGCCGGCGGCGTGGTCATCGCGCCCGACCCGCTGAGCAGTTTCTGCCCGCTGTTCGCCGAACACGACGAGGGCGGCCGCGGCCGCAACCCGGTCACCCAGTTCGACAAGGACGACGTCGAGTCGATCGGCCTGGTCAAGTTCGACTTCCTCGGCCTGCGCACGCTGACGATCATCGACTGGGCGGTCAAGGCGATCAACGCGCGCCGCGCACGCGCCGGCGAGGCGCCGCTGGACATCGCCGCCCTCCCCCTCGACGACCCCGAGGCCTACAGGCTGTTCGCGCGCGGCGACACGGTTGCGGTGTTCCAGTTCGAATCGCGCGGCATGCGCGAGCTGCTCAAGCGCGCCCAGCCCGACACCTTCGAGGACATCATCGCGCTGGCCGCGCTGTTCCGCCCCGGCCCGCTGGGCTCGGGGATGGACAAGGAATGGGTGGACCGCAAGCACGGTCGCACGGACGTGACCTACCCGCATCCGTCGCTGGAGCCGGTGCTCTCGCCCACCTACGGCGTCATCGTCTACCAGGAACAGGTGATGCAGATCGCTCAGGTCCTGGCCGGCTACTCGCTGGGCGGCGCCGACCTGCTGCGCCGCGCGATG
>JAFAFY010000426.1 GCA_023423235.1 Pseudomonadota bacterium | reverse complement strand
GCATAGAAGCGCGGCAGGCGCGGGTCGCGTGGATCCAGCACCAGGTCGCGCGCGCTGCGGTCCGGGAAATACCCGCAGGCGTGGGCGCCGGTGTGGAATAGGCGCAGGTCGACGGGCTCGCTCGTCTCCGGCTCGGCGCGGGCGGTGGTCTGCATCGGGCCAGCATAGCGCCGACGATCGCAGGCGTTGCGATTGCCCGCCCTGCCGCGGGCTGAACGGATGCGGCGCACGGTCAACGTCGCCCGGGGCAGGGGCGTTGATCGGTGCACTGGGCGGCGCGGTGCCGCGACAAGGACACGACATGACCAAGACCACCACCCTGACCGCCGCCGTGCTTGCGGCCCTCACGCTTTCGATCGCGGCCGTCGCTTCCGCTGCGGATCCCGCGCCGCAGGCGGCCGCCTCGCAACAGGCGGACAAGCCGGGCCACGACGGTCATCGCCGCGGACCGCATCGCGGCCACGGCATGCCCGGCCCTGCTGGCGGATTCGACGGCATCGCAAGGCTGGACAGCGACAACGACGGCCGCATCAGCCGTGCCGAGGCCGAGGCCGGCGAGCAGGCGGCGCGTGCGCACCGCGATGCGCGCCAGGCCCAGCGTCAGGCACGTCGCGAGGCGGCACCCGAGGGCGCGCGCGGGCAGGGGCGTCATCCCGAAGCCCGGCAGGACGGCAAGCGCGGCGGACCGCAGGGCCGCGGCCCTGGCGATGCGCCGGGGCGCGGGTTCGGCCTGGTGGCCGATTTCGACGCGATCGACGGCAACCGCGACGGCTACATCACCCGCGCGGAACTGCGCAGCTGGCACCAGGCCAAACGTGCCGAGCGCGAGGCCGAGGCCGGTCGCCGCTTCGACACGCAGTTCCGTGAGGCCGATCTCAACGGCGACGGCAAGCTGAGCCGGGTCGAGGCCAGCGAGAAGATGCCGCACCTGGCCGAGCGCTTCGCCTGGCTCGACGAGAACGGTGACGGCTTCCTCAGCCGTGAGGAACTGCGGCCGGGCCACGCGCGCCGCTGAAGCCTTGCCGTAGCAGTCGATACGCAGCACGCAGAAAGACGCCCCGCAGGTGCAGGCCTGCGGGGCGTCGTCGTGTGGGCAATGCTTGCGGACGCGGCGATCCGCGTGCCGCACCGCCGAAGGCGTTACAGCCGCGCGTCGACCTCGCCCGCCGGCAGCGTCGCCTTGACGTCGAACAGCACCGCGCCCGGCTTGCCGAACGCGCGCAGGCCGTCCGCGCCCAGTGCGATGAACTGCTGGTGCGCGACCGCCAGCACCACGGCGTCGTAGGTGCCGGCGGCCGGCGTGGCGACGATCTCCAGCGCGTACTCGCTCTGCGCATACGCCGGCGCCACCCAGGGGTCGTGCACGTCCACCTCGACGTTGTAGCTGCGCAGCTCCTGCACCACGTCGATCACGCGTGTGTTGCGCAGGTCCGGGCAGTTCTCCTTGAACGCCAGGCCCAGCACCAGTACGCGCGCGCCGGCGGTCTGGATGCCGCGCTGCTGCATCAGCTTGACCACACGCTGGGCCACATGCAGGCCCATGCTGTCGTTGATGCGGCGGCCGGCCAGGATCACCTCGGGGTGGTAGCCGATCTCCTGCGCCTTGTGGGTCAGGTAGTAGGGGTCCACGCCGATGCAGTGGCCGCCGACCAGCCCGGGCCGGAACGGCAGGAAGTTCCACTTGGTGCCCGCGGCTTCCAGCACCTCGTGGGTATCGATGCCGAGGCGCTCGAAGATCAGCGCCAGTTCGTTGACCAGGGCGATGTTGACGTCGCGCTGGGTGTTCTCGATGACCTTGGCGGCCTCGGCCACGCGGATGCTCGACACGCGATGGGTGCCGGCCTCGACGATGTCGCGATACAGCGCATCGACGAAACCGGCCGCCGCCTCCGACGAGCCGCTGGTGACCTTCAGCGTGTTCTCCAGCCGGTGCAGCTTGTCGCCGGGATTGATGCGCTCGGGGCTGTAGCCGACGTGGAAATCCTCGCGGTAGCGCAGGCCCGAGGCGCGTTCCAGCAGCGGCACGCAGACCTCCTCGGTCGCGCCCGGGTACACCGTGGATTCGTAGACCACCACGTCGCCGCCCTTGAGCACGGCGCCGACCGCGCGGCTGGCGGCCTCCAGCGCCGACAGGTCGGGGCGCTTGTAGGCATCGACCGGGGTGGGCACGGTGACGATGAAGACATTGCAGCCAGCCAGCGCGGCGGCGTCGCTGCTGTAGCCCAGGTGCGTGGCCGCACGCAGCGCCTCGCCCGACAGCTCGCAGGTGTGGTCGTTGCCGGCCTGCAGCGCGGCGATGCGCGCGGTGTCGATGTCGAAGCCCAGCGTGGGATGGCGGTGGCCGAACGCGACCGCCAGCGGCAGGCCGACGTAGCCCAGGCCGATGACGGCGATGCGGATGTCGTCGCGTGCGGGCAGGCCTGCGCTCATTGCCGGATAACCTCGGGGAAAGCGGGGCAGTGTAGCGGAGCGGCGGCCGGGGCCGGGCAGGCGCGCAACGCGCTCAGGCTCTCAGGCCTTCCGCGGCGCCTGCGGCAGCAGCCAGTCGACGATCGCGTCGGGACGGCGCATCCAGGCGAAATGGTCCGCGGCCGCGCCAAGCATGGCCGGCGTGATCCGCGCCACGTCGACCCCGGTCGCGCCGAGCTTGCCGGTCAGGAAGCGCAGCGAGGATTCCGGGCCGAGCCAGTCGTGCTCGAGCCACGCCGCGCGCACCGGCACCGTGACCTGCGCCAGGCGCGATTCCAGGTCCGCGTCGATGCCGGCGGCGCGATAGCGGCCCGACAGCCCGCAGCGCGACCAGTCGCGGATCACCCCGCGCGCCTCGTTGCCGGCAAAGCGCAGCCGGCGCCCCGGCAGCACCCCGCGGGCGCGCGCCAGCCAGTCGAGGAAGCGGTACAGCGGCGGCAGCAGCCAGCGCTCTCTGGCCGGAAACGCGCGCCAGTACGGCGCGCCGCTGGCCACCAGCCACAGCGCATCGGCGGCGCCCGGGTCCAGCGCCAGGTGGCAGCAGGCCAGCTGCCCGCCAAGGCCGTGCCCGCCGATCACGCGCGGCAGGGCCGGGCAGTGCGCGCGCAGCGCGGCCTGGCTGGCAGCGATGTCCTCGCACAGCAACTGCCGGTAGCCCCAGTCGCAGTCGCGCCCGGCGCGCAGCGAACTCGACCCGATGCCGCGCCATTCGTGCAGGAACACCGCGACCCCGCGCGCGGCCAGCGCGTCGGCGAACGGCAGGTAGTGCTTGGCCGGCACGCCCATCGCCGGCAGCCACAGCAGTGCCTGCCGGGGCGCGGCCGGGATGCGCGCGATCAGCTCGAAATGGTGGCCGTCGCCGGTATGCAGCGTGTCGAGGTGCGCGGCGATGCCGCTCATGCGCGCATCGGCCCCAGGTGCCCCAGCACGCTGACCGCGCTGTTGCCGGGCCGGTAGGCGTCGCGCATCGTGCGGTGCACGTAGTCGATGCCGGCGCGGCAGGCGTCGGCCGGCGCATCGCCCAGCGCCAGCCGCGCGGCGATCGCCGAGGACAGCGTGCAGCCGGTGCCATGGCCATCGATGTCGAGCCGCGGCGCGCTGTGCTCGAAGCCGGTATGCCGGTCGCGGTAGCGGTCGACGACGACCTCGCCCTCGTCCAGATGGCCGCCCTTGAGCAGCACGCCGCGGGCGCCGTCCGCCAGCAGCGCATCCAGCGCCGCGCGCGCCTGCGCGGCGTCGCCGATTCCCTGGCCCAGCAGCAGCTCGGCTTCGGGAACATTGGGCGTCAGCACGGCCGCGCGTGGCAGCAGCCGGGTCCGCAGCGCACCGAGCGCATCGTCGTCGAGCAGTTTCGCGCCGGAGGTCGCGATCATCACCGGGTCCAGCACCACCGGCACGTCCGGATGCGCGAGCAGGGCATCGGCGACGGTCTCGACGATCTCCGCCGTCGCCAGCATGCCGATCTTGATCGCGCGGATGTCGAAGTCGTCGAAGCAGGCGTCGATCTGCGCACGCAGGAACGCCACCGGCGGCGCATGCACCGCGGTGACGCCGCGGGTGTGCTGCGCGGTCAGCGCGGCAATCGCCGACAGGCCGTGCACGCCGTGCGCGGCAAAGGTCTTGAGGTCGGCCTGGATGCCGGCGCCGCCACCGGAATCGGAGCCGGCGATGGTCAGTACGGAGCGCGGTCGGGCGTGGGCAGTGTCCATCCGCGCATTGTGCAACAGCGGCTTGTGCCGCCGCGCGCGCAGTTTAGTGCGGGGGCGGCCGCACGGGATGGCTGAGCCGCCAGTGCCGGAATACGGTGTAGCCCAGGCCTGCGGCGCCGGTCAGCGCCGCAGGTACGAGCAGGGCGTGGTAGCCGATCCTGGCGAACAGCGACGCGCCAAGGATGCCGCCGGCAAGGAAGCCGCTGATGATCAGGCCGCTGAGCATCAGCCGGCGCATCGGCAGCGGCTTGCCGCGGATCAGGTGGCCCAGGCCGATGCCCAGGTCGGTGAACATGCCGCTCAGATGGGTGGTGCGCACGATCGCGCCGCTGTAGGTGGTGACCATCGCGTTTTGCAGTCCGCACGCCATCGCTGCAAGCAATGCGCCATTGAGCTGCTGGGCGATGAACAGCGGTACCGCGGCCGCCAGCAGCAGCGCCTCCAGCGCCAGCGCCACGCCGTAGCGCCGGCCCAGCCGCAGCGTGCTGTCCTGGATGATCAGGCCGCTGAGCACCGCGCCGGCGCAGAACGCGATCAGCAGTGCCCACAGGTGGCGTACCGCGCGCCAGTCGCCTTCGGCCAGCGCCGCGCCCAGCAGGCTGGTGGTGCCAGTCAGGTGGCTCACCGCCTGGTGCTCGAAACCGAGGTAGCCGACCACGTTGACCATGCCGGCGATGCAGGCCAGCGTGACCGCGCCGGTCCACACCCACCGGGGTAGCCGTTCGGTCATGCCGGCGTCTTGAGCCGCACGCCGCGGCCCGTGCCCTGGCTGGCCTGGGCGTTGCCGATCAGTTCGATGCCGGCTGCGTCCAGCGCCTCGATGATCTTGGTCAGGGTACTGACCGCGCCACGCACGGTGCCCTGGCTGGCCTCCATGCGCTGGATCGTCGGCAGGGAGACGCCCGCCTTCGCCGCTAGCGTGCGCTGGTCGATGCCGAGCAGGGCGCGCGCAGCGCGCAGTTGGGCGGCGGAGATCATGGGGTTTCGACTTCCCAGTGTACCAGCCTATTTCTACGCCTCAAAACATGCCGATGCAAGCGTGAGACTTTCATCGTGATGCATGAAGCATCATTCTTCGGTGCTTTCTCCGGCCGGCTGCCGGGCGCGGTCCGCCGCGGTGGTTGCCCCGGGCATGCGTGCAAGCGGCCCTGCGATCGCGCGACAGCGCCGCCAGTGGCGGGCACTGCCGCGCCAGTGACACGGCTACAGCACCTCGGAGGCGAAATCCGCCAGGCGCGAACGCTCGCCGCGGCGCAGGGTGATGTGCGCGCTGTGGGCCCAGTTCTTGAAGCGGTCCACCGCGTAGGTCAGGCCCGAGGTGGTCTCGGTGAGGTAG
>JAFAFY010000181.1 GCA_023423235.1 Pseudomonadota bacterium | reverse complement strand
ACACCTCCTGCCACGGCATCGTTCCTTCCTCCAGGATCGAAACGCCGAGCTTGAATGTGTCCACCATGTCCCCGAACACCTGTCCACCATGTGTCCGGTCTATACACCCGCATGCGGGGGAGGGTTGGGGCGGGGGCAAAGCAGCCCTCATCCGCCCTGCGGGCATCTTCTCCCGCACGCGGGAGAAGGGAGACTGAAGGATCGTGCTAATCAGGTCGGGCCATCGCTTGCGCGATGTCCAAAACCGTTCCAGGCGGCTTTGTGTGTCCGCCATCCCCGGCGGACACCCTTCGGACCAACGCTTACGCGATGCCCGAAACTGCTCCAGACAAAACCCTGAGGGTGTTGTATGCGCAGCTTCCGCGGCCGCGATCGACAAGGCGCGCGGGCATGGACGACGTCGTTGTCGCGCGCTCCGCCGGGACAGCGGGCGACTGGCGGAGAGGCGCAGGACGAAGCCATCGGCAACGCTCCCGCGTGCCGGGACGAGTCGAGAAATTATTCTTCTCTGGCCTGTTCCAATCCGGAAACTTTCATGTAGAATCTCGCGCCTTGGAGCGGTAGTTCAGCTGGTTAGAATGCTGGCCTGTCACGCCGGAGGTCGCGGGTTCGAGTCCCGTCCGCTCCGCCAGTTGCAAGAAAAACCCCGCAGAAATGCGGGGTTTTTTTGTGCCCGCCATCCGTGGCGGGCACCCTGCGGGCCATCGCTCGCGCGATGTCCAAAACCGTTCCATACGGTTTTGTGAGCCCGCCATCCGTGGCGGGCACCCTGCGGGCCATCGCTTCCGCGATGTCCAAAACCGTTCCAGACGGTTTTGTGTGCCCGTCATCCTGGCGGGCACGCTTCGGGCCATCGCTCGCACGATATCCAAAACCGTTCCAGACACTTTGTATGTGCCTATCGCTCAGGCGATGTCTGGAATCGTTGCAAGCGGTTTTGCGTTGCCTCGACCGGTGCAACCGGTTGTCAATCCACGCCGCACTCGCCGTTACGGGTAAAGGCGAGGTCCTCGAAGTCGTAGCTGAAGTCGGCATCGGGATCGACCTTGGCCAGGCGCATCGGCGCGGCGCGCTGCGCATCGGCTCCCTGTGTATACAGCCAGACGTCGGTCTCGATACCACGATCGTCCCAATGCACCAGCAGGCGGTCGCCGCTGCGCATCACCTGCCCCGCCAACCGCGGCGATTTTTCGGAGACGAACCACAGTGCGCCATCGGACTGCGGGCAGACCGTGACCTCGCCAAACCAGGGATCGCGATAACGGCCATCGAGGGCGGGCATGTCGCGTGCGCGGACTGCAACCGCGCCCGCGGGCGGTCGCCGCACCGCCGCACCGTCCCCGACCGGACCTGCCGCGCGCGCGTCGGCAAGCAGGCCGGCGTACAGCGCGACACCGTTCTGGTCCTGCGGCGCAGTGAACTGCTTGACCAGGGCCTGGGTGAGCACCGTACGCGCCTCGTCGGCATCGGCATTGATCAGCACCACGATGCCGACGTCCTGGTCGGGCAGCAGGGTCAGCGAGGAGTACATGCCCGACAAGGTGCCGGTATGCGAGACCTTGCGGCTGCCGTCGACGTCGGTCAGGCGCCAGCCGTAGCCGTAAGCCGAATAGTGGCTGTTGTCCCATTGCCGCATGCGTTGGCCGAGCGGCATCAGCGTGTGCGGGGTCCACGCGGCCTGGTGCTGGGCGCTGGACAGCCACTGCGGCGCGGCGCCGCTGCCACGCTCCAGCGCAAGCCAGGCATCGGCCCAGCGCAGCATGTCGGCAAGGCTGCAGCGCACGCCGCCGGCCGCGGCCATCGGCATGTCGGCGATGACCGCAGGGTCCGCATCCGCCGGCAAATACTTACCATCCTGCCGGTAGTGCGGCCGGGCGATGTTGCCGACGGTGTCCCGCTGCCACGCCCCGATCTGGCAACGCGCCATGCCCAGCGGTTCGAACACCTCGCGCCGCAGCAGCGCGTCGAATGGCGCGCCACCCGCAGCGGCCGCAACCTCACCGGCGACGATGTAGAGCGTGTTGTCGTAGGCGTATTCGGAGCGGAAGCTTGCGATCGGCCTGAGATGGCGCAGGCCATGGATCACGTCCGCGCGGGTGAAGTGGTTGGGTTCGGGCCAGAGCATGAGATCCCCTGCCCCGGCGCCAAGGCCGCTGTTGTGGATCAGCAGGTCGCGCACCTGGATCTCGCGCGTCACCCAGTCCTCGTACATGCGGAAATCCGGCAGATGCCGCACCACCGGGTCGTTCCAGCGCAGTTTTTCCTGGTCGACGAGGCGCGCCAGCACGGCGCCGGTCATCGCCTTGGTGTTGGAGGCGATCTTGAACAGGGTATCGGCATCGATCGCCTCGCCGCTGCCGGCCGCGCGCTCGCCGCGCACCTCGATCTGGCGGACCTCGCCGCCCTGCACGATGCCGACTGCAATGCCCGGCAACTGGTAGCGGGCAACGGCGTCGTCGACCGCGGCGGTGATCGATCCGCGAGGCAACGCCTCGGCGCCGGCATCAGTCAAAGGTACGAAAAAAAGCGCGGCCGTGATCGCGGCCGCGCAAAGGACAGACTTCCCCACTCTGGACATCGCGTACCCTTCCCCAAAAAGCGCGGGAGGGCCGCCGGTTGCGACGGCGGCCGCCCCGTCTACTGCGGCATCAGAAGTTCCAGGTCAACACCAGTTGCGCATAGCGCGGCGACTGCCAGCGGGTGCCGGTGCCGTGCAGTGCACGCACCACGCCCGGATTCGCCTCGTAGCGCTGGCGGACATTGATCACTTCCTGGTCGTTGAGCAGGTTGAACACAGACAGCCGGACCTTCAGGTCGACGTCCTCCACCGGGAAGGTCCAGGTGACGTTGGCGCCAAGGTTGTAGGTCCAGGGGGTCCGGCCACCGGCGCCACGCGGTGCATATTCGTAGACACGGTCGGTAACAGGCCCGGAGCAATTCTGCACGCAGTGCCAGAACGAGCCGCCGCCCGAGCCTTCGGTGACGAAGCTGCCGGCACCGGTGGTATCGCCGGGCCAGGTCACGCCGAACTGGTTGATCGGTGCGCCGGACATGGCCGTGAACATGGCGCCGACCGACCACTGGTCGTTGAAGGCATAGCTGCCGCGCAGCTTGATCTGGTGGCGGCGGTCATTGAACAGCGGCCCATAGTCCTCGTTGTTGGCCGGGTGGTCCCAGTGCTGGACCATGCCGGTATCGCCGTAGTTGGTGTCGGAGTTGACCGGACCTTCGTGGTTGCCGTCAGACTTCGACCACAGGTAGGACGCGTTGAACGCCCAGCGGCCGTCCCAGGCGCGGTCGATCTGCAGCTCCAGCGACTTGTAGGTGCGCTTGGGCTCGGAGTAACCCACCACTTCGCCGGTGCCGCCCTTGCGGTAGCCATCGGTCGCGGTGTCGATGGTGATCCAGCCCTCGGTATCGCAGCCGATGCTGGCATCGCCCCAGATCGTCAGCGGCTTGCCGGGATTGGCGATCGGCCACAGGTTGAAGCCCACCGGGCCGCACGGCGTATGGTTGATGCGCACGTCGTCGAGCGCGTTCTTCATGCGCCGGTAGGTGACGTTGGCGCCCCAGGACCAGGCCTGGTTGATCGCGCTCTGGAAGCCGAGGATCGCTTCGTCCTGGTAGACCGCGTCCAGGTCCTGGTCGACGCTCTGGCGCAGGTCGGCGGCGCTGATGTTGTAGGTGGTGTCGATCGGGCCGATCTGCGCGCCGATGACCGGCGCCATGTACGGCGTGCCCGTTACCGGGTTGGTACGCTCCTGCCAGCCGTTGAGCGCGTAGAAGGTGCGCTCGTCGGTCAGTCCGCCAGCAAAGGTGTAGTTGATGTTGTTGGTGACCGGCAGGTAGTAGCGCCCCAGGTTACCGAAGAGCTTGGTGCTGCCGTCGCCCTTCATGTCCCAGGAGAAGCCCAGGCGCGGTGATACCAGGTTGTCCATCTTGATGAAGCTGTTGCCGGCCGCGGTCTTGTTGTCGAAGTTGTCGACGCGGATGCCGAGGTTGAGCAGCAGGTCCGGTGTGACGCTCCAGTTGTCCTCGATGTAGTACGCGCTGGCTTCGGTCTCGAACACGCCGCCGTCAACGCGGCGACGCGCCATCAGGACGGCATCGACGCCCGGAGGCACGATCGCACCGTTGTCGAGCTCGTCGCCGGGCTCCATGCCGAAGGCGGTGTAACGCATGCCCGTCGGGCCAGGATAGAAGCTGGTGCGGTCGGTGGTCATGACCTCGCGGTCGATGCCGAATCGCAACTGGTGGTCGCCCAGCGTCCATTCGAAATCCAGCCGCGCAGCCTTGCGCTCATCCTCATGCGCGACAACCATGGCGCTGCCGGGGTGGCAACCGAGTACAGGCGAGCCCATTGCCTCGTAGATTGCCGAGTAGGAGCTGTCGTAGAAGATCTGCTCGCACGGACCGTCCGCCGGAGACGCGGAAAAGCTGTGGCTTCGGTTGATGCCGTACATCGCCTTGGCAACGAAGTTCTCGCCGAAGTAACCGGTATAGGTCAACGACCCGCTCTTGCCACCGCTCTTGACCGTGTTTTCGCCGGTCGAATCGCCAATGACGCCAGTGTCCCAAGCGTAGGCATAGGTGGTGGTGGGAGTTTCGGACTCGTCCGAGAAGGCAAGCAGTTCCAGAAGGTGGTTGTCGGTCAGACGCCAATCGAGCTTCGTACCCCAGAAGCCGTCGCTGGCATCGCTGCTGTACCAGTCGCTACCGCCGGTGCTGCTGTACTTGGATTGGCTGTCGCGAGCCTCGTACATCGCAAAGAAGAACAGCCGGTCCTTGACGATGGGACCCGAAGCCCAGACGTTGGCTTTGGTAAAGCTGCTGGTATCACGGCTGGCGTGGTAGTCGGCCGAAACGGGAACACCATTGGAATTGATGCCTTCGAAATGGTGGTCATCGGCGCTCGCTTTCCACGCCGCCGGCTCGAAGGTGATCTCGACCCCGCTCTCGAACTCGTTGCCGCCCGAGCGCGTCACCGCGTTGATGACGCCGCCGGTGCTGCGGCCGAACTCCACCGAATAGCCGCCGGTCTTGACCTGGAACTCGCGGTAGAACGCGAAGGGGACGCTGGAGAAACTCTGTCGCTGGTAGAAGTCCGTGACGTTCAGGCCATTGATGAAGGCCGAGTTCTCGGCGACCGACGAGCCGCCGAAGGAGATGCCGCCAAACGAGGAGTTGCCGCCGACGACGCCCGGCGCGACCAGCGCAACCGCGCTGAGGCTCTGCGCCACCGGCAGGCGCGCAAGCTCCTCGCGGGTGATGTTGGTCGCCGATTCGGTGGAACGCACGTCGACGCGGTTGACCACGCGCGAGCCCACCACCTGCACGGCGTCCAGGTTGACCAGATTGCCGTCGCCGCCGATGTTGACCGTGGTCGTGCCGCCCAGGGCCACGTTGACCGCGATCGGCTGACCGACCGGTTGTCCGTTGCGGGTGATCGTCACGGCGTAGTCGCCCACAGGCAACTGGGTGAGACGGTACGCACCATCGGCGCCGACGGAAACGGCGCGTGTCAGCCCGGTACTGGTGTTGGTGGCGGTGATCTGGTCACCGGCGCTGGCGCGGCCGGCCACCGCGCCGGTGGCACTTTGCGCCATGACCATGGGCGTGATCGTCGACAGGCAGGCGCCGAGGGCGAGAGACAGCGCTGCCCGGCGGATGTTTCGTTGGCTGACCTTCATTGCGGAGACTCCCCGGAGCAATGGTTGCGTGATGGTTGGCGACGATTGGCGTTACGGCGACAGCGGCAGGAACTCCCACTGGAAGTCGTAACGCCATTGATCGAAGTACAGGTTCCCCCCCTTCCATTCCGCCTCGCCGCGTTGTGAATCCACGGTCTCGGAGCGGAAATGCCGTTTGGCGGGCACGAACTCGCGCGCGTAATCGTCGTTGAACGCGATGCGATAGGCGTCGAGCCCGCCCAGATAGAAATCCGCGATGCGCGGATCGGCATGCGAAAGACGGCCGAAGGTGACATCCATCGGCAGCCAGCCATAGGGCGCCAGGTACAGCCAGCCCCAGTCGTGCATGTTGTTGTATTCGCCGTCGGAGACGATCCAGCCCGACTGCCAGCGCGCCGGAATGCCGTTGAGCCGCAGCAGGGTGATCAGCAGCAGGGTCTGCTGGCCGCAGTCGGCGTGTCCGGCATGCAGCGCGTAGTCGCTGATGTTGGAGATCGTGGAATATTCCAGCGCGCCGGCCCACGGGATTTCATCGACCGCAGCGAAGAGCTTCTGCGCGATGCGGTAGGGATTGGTCTCGTCACCGACCACGCGCGCCGAGAACAGCCGCATCGCATCGGTGAACACCACATGCGGCGGGCGCTCGGCCAGGTAGGGCGCCAGCTCCGCTGTCGGCGCCACCGGCACGACCTTGTCCGGGTCGATGTCGACGTACTGCGCGTAGGTGGTCAGTTCATAGGTCACCGAGAACGTGGTCGCCTGCCCGGCCACCGCGGGCGCGCGCAGGTGCACGGTGCGCTGCGGCGCCGATTCCGGGGCGATGTCGGCCGTGGCAGGCACACTGGACAGGTAGCGGATGTCCTCCTGCTGGCCCGGGATCGCGCGCGGATAAGGCAGCCAGGCATCGATCGTCTCGCCCGCAGGCACCGCATCGGGATTGACGGTCAGCGACTGGGTCACGCGCATGCGCCGCGGCGCGACGGACTGCAGCCCGGGCCTGGTGGCGGCAGTGGCCACTTCCGCATGGTGCGGATGCGCTTCTTCCAGCGGGCTGTCGTAGAACGGCCTGGGGTCGGCGCGGCGCGCGGCCGCCTCGGCGCTGAGCCGGTAGAGGTTGGAGGGCGAGCGCCGGAAATAGCGCAGGCGGCCGTCGATGCGACGCGACTCGAACAGGCCCGCATCCCGCCATTGCGCGAACTCGGCATCGGTCAGGTCGGGGATCTGGCGCGCGACGGCGGCGCGCACTTCGGCCTCGTCGAGGCTGAAATCGATCAGCAGGCGGCGCATGCGCTCGCGCTCGAACGCCAGCGGCGCGCGCGCAGGGGAATCTTCCGGCAGCGCAGCCAGGGCGGCATCGATGCGCGCTTCGGCGCCCTCGAAATCGCCGGCATCCACCATCGCAACGACCGTCTGGACCGCGTCCGGCTGCACTGCGCCGGGTGCCGTGCAGGCTGCACATGCGAACATGGCGGCCAACAGCATCGCCGCGATCCGCGCCAACGGGCGCATGCGATGCGGGGCCGTCCGCCTCACCGGCAGTACTCCGCGGCGCGGATGCGGCCGGAACATTCCTCCGGGGAATGCCCCACCGGTACAGCACGCGTTCGGGGACACCGGGCTGGGGCGCTATAACGCGTCGTCATGTCGATATACCCTGAAGGTGGCTTGAACGTGGTGTAGCACGACGGTCATAGAGCGTCAATAATTTATTCTTGACAAATACACGAAACGAATGATGTATTCCCCAGCGCCGGGCGCACGCCCGGGAATGCGGAGACCACCCATGGGCAACCCGTCGCGGGCGCAGGCCTTCCTGCTCGCACTGCTGATCGCCGCTGCCGGCGTCCCGCCGGTCTCGGCCGCGCCGAACCGGCCCGCACAGACGGCCGCCGAAACAGCGCTGCAGGACCAGCAGCAGACTGCCGCCGCAGCGATCCGCGTCAGCGAAGCGCAGCTCCAGCCCGAGTACTGGGTCGCCCGCACCCGGCACGCCAACCGCGAGATCTACGACACCGAGCAACTGGCCACCCAGAACGTGGTGATGCTGGACAACGACCCGAACCTGACCGACCTCGCCGCGCTGCCGACGCTGATCGAGGCCGAGCAGGTACGCGCCTGGATCGAGGCACGCTCGGTGCTGCCCGAATCCC